>DATMIN010000098.1:0-9056 GCA_035554275.1 Burkholderiaceae bacterium | reverse complement strand
CTGGGCCTGACGGTCGACGACATCGACCTGTGGGAGCTCAACGAGGCCTTCGCGGTGCAGGTGCTCTACTGCGCCGACAAGCTCGGCATCCCGATGGACCGGCTCAATGTCAACGGCGGCGCGATCGCCGTCGGCCACCCGTACGGCGTCAGCGGCCAGCGCCTGACCGGCCACGCGCTGATCGAAGGCAAGCGTCGCGGCGCGAAGAAGGTGGTCGTGACGATGTGCATCGGTGGCGGCATGGGCGCGGCCGGCGTGTTCGAGGTGCTCTGAGCGGCGCTGCGCGCAACGCCTGGCTCGCCGCCAACAACGAGGCCCGCCCGTGAGCTACCGCGCCACCGTCGACTTCCTGCTCTACGACTGGCTCGAGGTCGAGTCGCTGCGCGGCCGCACGCGCTTTGCCGATCATTCGCGCGAAACGTTCGCGTCGGTGATGGACACCTGCGAGAAGATCGCGCGCGAGAAATACGCGCCGTTCAACCGCCTCGCCGACACCGAGGAGCCGCGCTTCGACGGCGAGAAGGTGCACCTGCCCGCGGCCAGCCATGCGGCCGCCAAGGCGTATGCCGAGTCGGGCATGCTCGCCGCGGCGCAGGACTACGAGATCGGCGGCATGCAGCTGCCCTGCGTCGTCGAGATGGCGGCGAACAGCTTCTTCTCGAAGGCCGGCATCGGCATCGGTGGCGGCGGCATGCTGACCAGCGGCAACGCGAACCTGCTGATGGTGCACGGCACACCGATGCAGCAGCAGGTGTTCGCGAAGCACGAGTTCGGCGGCCGCTTTGCCGGCACGATGTGCCTGAGCGAGCCGCAGGCCGGTTCGAGCTTGTCCGACGTGGTGACGCGCGCGACGCCCGACGGCGCGGATTTCGAGAGCGACCCGCTCGGCCCACGCTTTCGGCTGCGCGGCAACAAGATGTGGATCAGCAACGGCGAGCACGAGCTGACCGAGAACATCGTCCACCTCGTGCTCGCGAAGATCCCCGGCCCCGACGGCAAGCTGATCGCCGGCACGAAGGGCATCTCGCTGTTCATCGTGCCGAAGAAACTCGTCGGCACCGACGGCGAACTCACCGGCGAGCGCAACGACGTGGCACTCGCCGGCCTGAACCACAAGCTCGGTTACCGCGGCATTCCGAACACGCTGCTGAATTTCGGCGAAGGCAGGTTCCCGGTGCGCGGTGGGTCGGGAGGCGGCCTTGACGGCCGCGGGGCGGGCGCGATCGGCTACTTGGTGGGCCAGCCGCACGAAGGCCTGCGCTGCATGTTCCACATGATGAACGAGGCGCGCATCGCCGTCGGTCTGGGCGCGACGATGCTCGGCTACGCCGGCTACGAGGCCTCGCTCGACTACGCGAAGAATCGCCCGCAGGGCCGACCCACGAGTATCGGCGGCAAGGACGCGAGCCAGCCGCAGATCCCGATCATTCGGCACGCCGACGTGAAGCGCATGCTGCTCGCGCAAAAGAGCTACTGCGAAGGCGCGCTCGCGCTCGAGCTGTACTGCGCGCGGCTCGTCGACGAGCAGGCGACCGGTGCGCCCGACGCCGCGGCCGAGGCCGCGCTGCTGCTCGAGGTGCTGACGCCGATCGCAAAGAGCTGGCCGAGCGAGTGGTGCCTGGAAGCCAACAGCCTCGCGATCCAGGTGCACGGCGGCTACGGCTACACGCGCGACTTTCCGGTCGAGCAGTATTGGCGCGACAACCGGCTGAACATGATCCACGAAGGCACGCACGGCATCCAGGCGCTCGACCTGCTCGGCCGCAAGGTCGTGATGCGCGGCGGCGCCGGGCTCGAACTGGTGGCCGCGAAGATCGGCGCGACCGCCGCGCGCGCGCAGGCCGTGCCGGCGCTTGCCGAGCACGCTGCGGCGCTGGCCGCCGCGACGACGCAGCTCACGCAGGCGACCCGCGCCGCGTGGTCGACCGGCGACCCCGACGAGGCGCTCGCGAACGCGACGCCGTACCTGCAGGCGTTCGGCCACGTCGTGCTCGCGTGGGTCTGGCTCGACGTGGCCTGCCGCGCGCACGCCGGCCTGGCCGACGGCGATGCCGGCGCGCAGGCGCTGCGGCATGGCAAGCTCGCCGCCTGCACCTATTTCTTCCACTACGAGCTGCCGAAGATCGGCGCCTGGCTCGGCGTGGTGGCCGCGCGCGACCCGACCTGCCGCGCGATGGACGAGGCCTGGTTCTGAGCATGGCCGGTAGCCGCACCGCGAAGAAGGTCGGGGCCTGGATCTGGCTGCTGATCTACGGTGGGCTGATCCTCGGCGGCCTGGGCCTGTCGATCGCGCGCGGCGACGCGGCGCTCGGCTGGTGCGTCGTCGTCGTCGGGTCGGTGAGCGTGGTGGTCGGCGTCGTGCTGGTCTGGGTCCGCTCGCGAATGAACGACTGAAATGAACGACTGAATAAGCGGAGACAACATCATGAGTACCACGGTGCAGAAGCTTTTCGACCTGACGGGCCAGACCGCGCTCGTCACCGGCGGCTCGCGCGGCCTCGGGCTGCAGATCGCGCAGGCGCTCGGCGAGGCCGGCGCGCGCGTGATGCTGAGCTCGCGCAAGGCCGAAGACCTCGAGGAAGCCGCGCGTGCACTTCAGGCGCAGGGCATCGACGCGCAATGGAACGCGGCCGACTGCGCGAAGGAGGAAGACACGCGCCGCCTGGCCGACGAGACGCTCGCGCGGCTGCGCCGCATCGACATCCTCGTCAACAACGCCGGCGCGAGCTGGGGTGCGCCGGCCGAAGACCATCCGGTGCCGGCCTGGGACAAGGTGATGAACCTGAATGTGCGTGGCTATTTCATCCTCGCGCAGCAGGTGGCGCGCGGCTGGATGATCCCGAACAAGGGCGGGCGCATCATCAACATCGCGTCGATCGCCGGCCTGAACGGCAACCCGCCCGAGATGCAGACGCTCGCCTACAACACCTCGAAGTCGGCGGTGATCGGCTTCACCCACACGCTCGCGGCCGAGTGGGGCAAGTACGGCATCACCGTCAACGCGATCTGCCCCGGCTTCTTCATGACGAAGATGGCCGCCGGGCTGATCACGCATCTGGGCGAGGACAAGATGGCCGCGAAGGCGCCGCTCGGGCGCCTCGGCGACGACGACGACCTGAAGGGCCTCGCGCTGCTGTACGCGAGCGCGGCGGGCAAACACATCACCGGGCAGTGGCTGGCGGTCGACGGCGGCGTCAGCGTCGTGCTCGGCGCGGCGTGACGACGCCATGAGCCTGGCTTTCGGCGCTCACATCCCGTTTGTCGAGGAGCTCGGCTTCACGCTCGAGCGCTTCGACGGCGGCGAATCGGAGCTGCACTACACGGCGCGGGCCGAGCACCTGAACAGCTTCAACGTGACGCACGGCGGCGCCTGCATGACGCTGCTCGACGTGACGATGGCCGCCGCCGCGCGCAGCGTGCAGCCCGAGATGGGCGTCGTGACGATCGAGATGAAGACCAGCTTCATGCAGCCGGCCGTCGGCCCGCTCGTGTGCAAGGGCCGCCTGATGCACCGAACCGCGACGATGGCCTTCACCGAGGCCACGATCCACGACGCGAAGGGACGCGCGTGTTCGCACGCCACCGGCACCTTCAAGTACGTGAAGCGGCTGCCGGTCGGCCCGAACGCGGCCCACGACCTGCAGCCGCCGCTGTCCACCGATTGACCGCCAGGAGAACACCATGACGACGAACCAGCAGATCCACCTCGTCTCGCGCCCCGACGGCGAAGCCGTCGCCGAGAACTTCAAGCTCGTGCAGGCCGACGTGCCCGAGCTTCAGTCCGGCCAGGTGCTCGTGCGGCATCACTTCCTCAGCCTCGACCCGTACATGCGCGGGCGCATGAACGACGCCAAGAGCTACGCCGCGCCGCAGCCGCTGAATACGGTGATGCAGGGCGGCACGGCCGGCGAGGTGGTCGCGTCGAAGCACGCGGGCTACGCGGTCGGCGACCCCGTCGTCGGCTTCGGCGGCTGGCAGCAGTACAGCATCAATGACGCGGCCACGCCGGGCGTGCTGCGCAAGGTCGACACCGCGCACATTCCGCTGTCGGCGTATCTCGGTGCGGTCGGCATGCCGGGCGTGACCGCGTGGTACGGCCTGACGCAGATCTGCAAGCCGTCGCCCGGCAAGACGATCGTCGTCAGTGCGGCGAGCGGCGCGGTCGGCAGCGCCGTCGGCCAGCTCGCGAAGGCGCGCGGCTGCCGCGCGGTCGGCATCGCCGGCGGCGCCGAGAAGTGCGGCTACGTCGTCGACGAACTCGGCTTCGATGCCTGCATCGACTACAAGGCGCACCAGGAACCGAAGGCGCTCTACGAGGCGCTGAAGGCGGCCACGCCGGACGGCGTCGACGGCCTGTTCGAGAACGTCGGCGGCGCGGTGTTCGACGCGGTGCTCGCGCGCATGAACGCGTTCGGCCGGATCGCGCTGTGCGGGATGATCAGCGGCTACGACGGCGAACCGATCCCGCTGAAGCAGCCGCAATTGATCCTGACCAACCGGCTGACGATCGAGGGCTTCATCGTCGGCGAGCACATGAATCTGTGGCCCGAGGCGCTGAAGGAACTCGGTACGCTGGTCGCGACCGGCAAGCTGAAGTACCGCGAGTCGGTCGCGCAAGGCCTGGCCGCCGCGCCCGAGGCCTTCCTCGGGTTGCTGAAGGGCCGCAACTTCGGCAAGCAGGTCGTCAAGCTGGTCTGACGCGATGTCGGCCGCCACGCATCAGGTGACGAACCAGCCGGGCGCGCTGGTCGGCCACAACGTCTACAGTGGCGACCGCGCGCTGCGCGACGCGCTGCGCTTTCACCTGCCCGAGGCCGACGAGGCGCCGCGCATCGCGTTCGGCGCGCGGCTCGGCGACGCGGCGATGCAGGAGCATGCGCGGCTGGCGAATCTGCACAAGCCGGTGCTTCACACGCACGACCGGGTCGGCCGGCGCATCGACAGCGTCGAGTTCCACCCGAGCTATCACGTGCTGCTCGGTGCGGCCGTCGAGGCCGGCCTGCACGCGACGCCGTGGGCGCGCGAAGGGCCACAAGGCGGCGCGCACATAGAGCGCGCCGCGGGCTTCCTGATGTTCACGCAGCTCGAGCCCTCGGTGCTGTGCCCGGTGTCGATGAGCTATGCGGTCGCGCCGGCGCTGCGCGGCAACGATGCGATCTTCGGCGACTGGTTCGGCAAGCTCGCGAGCACGCAGTACGACGCGCCGCTCGCGCCGATCCACGCCAAGCGCGGCGCGACGATGGGCATGGGCATGACCGAGAAGCAGGGCGGCTCCGACGTGCGGGCCAACACCACGCGCGCCGAGTTCGTCGAGAGCACGCCGTGGGGCCGCTGCCACCGGCTGGTCGGCCACAAGTGGTTCTTCTCGGCGCCGATGAGCGACGCGTTCCTGGTGCTGGCGCAGGCGCCGGCAGGCCTGTCGTGCTTCTTCCTGCCGCGCGTGTTGCCGGATGGCACCCTGAACGCGATCGCGATCCAGCGCCTGAAGGACAAGCTCGGCAATCACGCGAACGCGAGCGCCGAGGTCGAGTTCGACGGCGCGCTCGCGTGGCTGGTCGGCGACGAAGGGCGCGGCATCGCGCAGATCCTCGAGATGGGCACGCTGACGCGGCTCGATTGCGCGCTCGGCACCGCCGGGCTGATGCGCGGCGCGGTCGCGATCGCGCTGCACCACTGCGCGCAGCGGCAGGCGTTCGGCAAGCCGCTCGTCGAGCAGCCGCTGATGAAGAACGTGCTCGCCGACCTCGCGCTCGAGAGCGAGGCCGCAACGGCGCTCGCGCTGCGCCTGGCGCGCGCGATCGAGCGGCGCGACGATCCGTTCGAGGCGCTGATGGCACGTGTGCTGACGCCGGTCGCGAAATTCTGGATCTGCAAGCGCGGCGCGGCGCTCGCGCAGGAGGCGATGGAGTGCCTCGGCGGCAACGGCTACGTCGAGGCGCAGGGTGAGGGCACGATGGCGCGCATCTACCGCGAGATGCCGCTCAATTCGATCTGGGAAGGCGCCGGCAACATCATGGCGCTCGACCTCTTGCGCGCGTTGCGCAAGCGCGCTGGCGGCGGCGCGGACGCGGTCGGCGCGCTCGCGGCCGAGCTCGCGACGGCGCGCGGCGCGAACGCCGCGCTCGATGCCTTCAGCGCCGCGCTGCTGGCGCGCTTTGCCGATGCCGCCGACGGTGGCGGTGATGAAGCCGGCGCGCGCCGTCTCGCGCAGGACGTGGCGCTCGCGGTGCAGGGCTCGCTGCTGTGCCGCCACGCGCCCGCCGAGATCGCCGACGCGTTCTGCGGCTCGCGCCTGGCCGGCGGTGCGCCGGCCGCGTTCGGCACGCTGCCCGCCGGCCTCGCGCTCGACGCGATCGTGCGCCGCGCGATGCCCACCTGACCCGTCACGAAAGCGCTCGAATGACCGATCTCGTCCTGCATCACTACGAGCGCCGCGACGGGCGCGCCGGCGTCGTCCACGTGCACTTCCCGCGCATCGCGTTCCAGATCAAGAGATCGCAACCCGCTTGAGAGAGGCTCCCGCATGAAGACCTTCCAGGGCCGCACGGCCGTGATCACCGGCGCCGGCTCCGGCTTCGGCTTGGAGGCCTCGCGCATCGCCGCGCAGCGCGGCATGAACGTCGTGATGGCCGACGTGCAGCAAGACGCACTCGACCGCGCGGTCGCCGAGATCGAGGCGCTCGGCGCCGCGGTGCTGCCGTATCGGCTCGACGTGGCGAAGGCGGCCGAGGTCGAGGCGCTCGGCGCGGTGGCGTTCAAGCGCTTCGGCGCGCCGCATTTCGTCTTCAACAACGCCGGCGTCGGCGCCGGCGGGCTGATCTGGGAGACGACGCTGAAGGACTGGGAGTGGGTCGTCGGCGTCAACCTGATGGGTGTGGCCCACGGCATCCGCGTGTTCACGCCGATGATGCTCGAGGCCGCGGCGAAAGACCCGTCGTACGAAGGCCACATCACCAACACCGCCTCGATGGCCGGTCTGCTGAACGCGCCCAACATGGGTGTGTACAACGCCACGAAGAGCGCCGTCGTCGCGATGAGCGAGACGCTGTACCAGGACCTGAAGCTCGTCACCGATCAGATCAGCGCCTCGGTGCTGTGCCCGTTCTTTGTGCCGACCGGCATCGTCGAAAGCGACCGGAATCGCCCGGCCGAGATGCGCGACGCGCGGGCGCCGACGAAGAGCCAGCTGATCGGCCGCGCGATGAGCGACAAGGCGGTCAGCAGCGGCAAGGTCAGCGCCGCCGAGGTCGCGCAGTTCGTGTTCGACGCGATCACCGAGCAGCACTTCTACGTCTACAGCCACCCGCGCTCGCTGTCGAGCGTGCAGGTGCGCCTGGAAGACATCATGACGCCGCGCAACCCGACCGACCCGTTCGCGCACAAGCCCGAGCTGGGCGCCGCGCTGCGCGCTCAGCTGCGCGCGTAGCGAACAAACGTCGTGTTCAGACAGCCTTTGAAGTCGGGGAAGACATCGCAGATCGCGTCGAGCGTCGGGTCCGGCCGCACGGTTTCGCGGTGCAGCAGTGTCAGCGGCAGCGCGCCGAAGAATTGCAGGATGGCGTCCTCGGTGGCGAAGACGGTCGGGTGCATCGCGATGTCCAGATCGATCGGTAGGCTGATCACGAGTCGACCGCCCGGCTTCAGGACGCGCAGCAACTCGGCCGCGCCGGCGTGCGCATCGTGCGTGTGCTCGAGGACCTCGGCCGCGATGACGACGTCGAAGCGCGCATCGGCGAACGGGATGGCCGCCAGATCACCGTGACGGCAGTCGGCCCGGTTCCCGCGCCCGGTCGCTTCGAGGTGTGCGCGCGAGAACTGCACGGCCGCCCGGCTGCGGTCGACCAGCGCAGCATGCCACGCGGGGTGCTCGCGCAACAGCAGGCCGGCGAGCCGGCCGCTGCCGCTGCCCACGTCCAGCACGACCGCGTGCTCGATCGAAGGCTCACTCAGCTGATCGACCATCACGCCGAGCCGGCGCCGCGAAAAGCCGAGCAGCAAGGCATCGAGATGCATGCTGGTGAAGGCCGGCGGGTGGTCGTACCAGGCGTCGTTTTCGGTCTCCGGCGTCAGGGCGTTGAAGGCGTCGAGGTCGTGCAGGCATTGCGCCAGCGTCTGACCCGACGCGTGCAGCACCGCGGCGGTTTCTGTCTCGATGTCCTGAAAGAAGGCTTCCGCCTGGTCGGCATAGGCACGCAGCAGGCCGGGCATGCGCCGCTCGCCGAGCTGGGCGAGCGAGTGCTGGATCATTGCCGCAGCCAATGGGTAGGCGGCGGTGCGGTGGGCGAGGGTCGGTGGTTCGGTCATCGAAGGATCGCGCCGTGGCTGGGGATCAACTATCGCGTACAGCGCGGCCAGTTGCGAGAAGCCCGGCGGCCCGACGGATGGGGATGTCCGGCCCGTCAGCAGCCGAGCTTGACGGCCTGGACCGGCCTGCCGGTGTCGGCATTGACGATCACGAGGATGACCTGGCGCGCGTGCATGGGATCGGCGCTACCGGCGAGGTCGAAACCCAGCGTCGCGGCCACGCGGCCGGCCGGCCAGGCGGCGACGCGGGCGTAGTCGCGCACGACAAAGTCGTGCTGCAGGGTCACGCCCTCGTTCTCGCCGGCTTTCACCGCGCTCGTGTGGCCTTGTTCGGTGACGGCCCAGAACGCGGCCAGCCGGGCGGGGCCGCCGGTCAGCGACGCGATGGTCGCCGTGACGTGATTGCCTTCGCGCACCAGTTGCGCGTCGACGGTCGCCGCCGGGCGCGTGTGCGAGGTGACGGCGGTGCCCGGCCAGTCTGGTCGGTCCGCGCCATCGATCAACACCTGCGGCGTGTAGCTGAAGCGCGCGCCGCTGACCGCCTGCTGCTGCGCCTGGCGCTGCGTGTACGCGGGGCTCGCGAAGCGGTCCTTCCAGCCGAGCCGATCCCAGTAGTCGACGTGGAACGCGAGCGCGACCACGGCCGGGTCGGCCTTCAGGCGCGAGAACCAGCGGTCGGCCGGCGGGCAGGAGTTGCAGCCCTCGGACGTGTACAGCTCGACCACCGCCGGCGCGAGCGCGGCGCTGCGCGC
>DATMIN010000097.1:0-5812 GCA_035554275.1 Burkholderiaceae bacterium | reverse complement strand
TACGACGAGTCGATCGGCGAGATGAAGCACGCCGACAAGCTGATGGAGCGCATCTTCGTGCTCGACGGCCTGCCGAACCTGCAGGACCTGGGCAAGCTGCTGATCGGCGAGACCGTGCCCGAGCTGCTCGACTGCGACCTGCAGTCCGAGACCGGCGCGCAGGCGACGATCAAGGACGGCATCGCCTACTGCGAGTCGGTGCGCGACTACGTGTCGCGCGACCTGCTGCAGGGCATCCTCGACGACACCGAGGAGCACATCGATTTTCTCGAGACCCAGCGCGACCTGATCGGCAAGGTCGGGCTCGAGAACTACCTGCAGTCGCAGATCGGCGAGCCGAGCTGAGCCGCCGCGAAAGAGGAAGAGTTCACGATGATCGTCTGTGTGTGCCGCCGCGTCTCCGACCACCAGATCCGCCAGGCCGCGGCCGATGGCGCGCACAGCCTCGAGTGCCTGCAGTTCGATCTCGGTGTGGCGACGCAGTGCGGCCGCTGCGCCGACTGTGCGTCGCGCGTGCTGTGCGATGCGCGCCGGCATGGCGCCCACGCGCCGCAGCCGATCACCGTGATGCGCTCGGCGGCCGCGCAGCCGGCCTGAGCGGGCCGGGCGGCGCGCGCGACGCGCTGCCTACAATCCGCGCTCCATCGACTCATCCCACGCGCCTGCGGCGCGGCGCGTCATGCTCGACATCCAACTGCTGCGCAAGGATCTGGCCTCGGTCGTGGCCGGCCTGGCCAAGCGCAAGTCACCGCAACCGTATCTCGACGTCGAGCGCTTCGGCGCGCTCGAGGCCGAGCGGCGCACGATCCAGGTTCGCACCGAGGAGCTGCAGGCGCGCCGCAACAGCTTGTCGAAGCAGATCGGCCAGCGCAAGGCGCAGGGGCAGGACAGCGCCGACGTGATGGCCGAGGTCGGCGGCATCGGCGCCGAGCTGAAGGCGTCGGCCGAGCGGCTCGAGGCGATCCAGAGCGCGCTGTCGGCGCTGCTGATGGGCGTGGCGAACCTGCCGCAGGCCGACGTGCCGGTGGGTGCCGACGAGCAGGCCAACGTCGAGGTGCGGCGCTGGGGCACGCCGCGCCGCTTCGACTTCGCGGTGCGCGACCACGTCGACATCGGCGCGCCGCTCGGCGTCGATCTCGACACCGGCGCGCTCCTGTCGGGCTCGCGCTTCGGCTTCCTGCGCGGGCCGGCGGCGCGGCTGCACCGCGCGCTCGCGCAGCTGATGCTCGACATGCAGACGCTCGAGCACGGCTACACCGAGTGCTACACGCCGTACATCGTCAACCGCGAGATCCTCGAGGGCACGGGGCAGCTGCCGAAGTTCAAGGACGACATGTTCTGGGTTCGGCGCGGAGGCGCCGGGCAAGCCGGCGCGGGAGGCGGCGACGACACGCAGACCGAGCAGTACCTGATCTCGACCTCGGAGATCTCGCTGACCAACACCGTGCGCGAGCGTGTGCTGGCCGCGGCCGAGCTGCCGATCAAGCTGACCGCGCACAGCCCGTGCTTCCGCTCCGAGGCCGGCAGCGCCGGGCGCGACACGCGCGGCATGATCCGCCAGCACCAGTTCGACAAGGTCGAGATGGTGCAGATCACGCGGCCCGAGGCGAGCAACGCGGCGCTCGAGGAGATGGTCGGCCACGCCGAGGCCGTGCTGCAGCGCCTCGAGCTGCCGTACCGCGTGATGCTGCTGTGCAGCGGCGACATGGGCTTCGGCTCGGCGAAGACCTACGACCTCGAGGTCTGGGTGCCGGCGCAGAACGCGTATCGCGAGATCAGCTCGTGCTCGAACATGGAGGCGTTCCAGGCGCGCCGCATGCAGGCGCGCTTCAAGGCGGCCGACGGCAAGAACGAATTCGTGCACACGCTGAACGGCTCGGGGCTGGCGGTGGGCCGCGCGCTCGTCGCGGTGCTCGAGAACGGCCAGAACGCCGATGGATCGGTCAGCGTGCCGGCGGCGTTGCGGCCGTACCTCGGCGGCGCCGAACGGCTCGCACCCCGCGCGCCGGCGACGCTGGGATAGAATCTGCGGCTCGGCGCCGACCCGCCGAATCAGGGTTTCGCGCAGCGGCGCGACGCCCGCCCCGGAGAGGTGGCAGAGTGGTCGAATGTACCTGACTCGAAATCAGGCGAACCGCAAGGTTCCGAGGGTTCGAATCCCTCCCTCTCCTCCAATAAGGTTCAGCCCGCACCGGTTGCGGGCTTTCTCTTGCCTGGTCTTCGATCGGTGTCGACGGCGGAATGTTCGGCCGATCAGCCCGCCAACCGTCCCCGCTTGTGCTGCGCCTGCTCGCGCCACAGGTCCCAGGGTCGCGCCACCTGGGCTTCGTTGGTGATGCGCGTTGCGTCGGCCTCGCCGGCCGTCAGCGCCTCGATCTCGCCGAGCGGCAGCGTCTGCAGCAGCAGCTTCGCGTTGAGCTCGGTGTAAACCGCCCGGAACACCGCCACCGGCAGCGACGGGCCGACCACGGTGCAGCCGTGGCCCCGCATCAGCACGAGGCGCCGCTCGCCCAGCGTGCGTGCCAGCGCGGTGCCGAGTTCGCGGCTGCGGATGAGCAGGTCGCTCGCCTCGCCAGCATGGTCTCGGATCTCGAAGCGTGGCACGCTCTCATGACCCTTGCCACCGAGGAAGCCGGCCATGTGACACACCGGCACGAAGCGCGCCGCCCCGCCGCGCGCGATGGCAAAGGGCAGCACCGCCGGCGAATGGTTGTGCACCACCGCCATCACGTCCGGCCGCGCCCGGTAGATCTCGCTGTGGATGAAGCGCTCGAGGTACAGCCGCGGCGCGGCGCTCGCCACGGGCTCGCCGCTCGCGGCGTGGTACTCGAGGATGTCGGCGGCGGTCACGCGCGAGGGCGCGACGTTGCGCGCCATCAGGAAGCGCGACGCGTCGTCTTCGCAGCGCACGCTGACGTGGCCGAACGCGTCGACGATGCCTTGGTCGAACAACACGTGGTTGGCATCGACCACGTCGTCGATCTGCCCGCTCCTGCTCATGATTGAGGGTAACCCAACTGACGGCGCGGCGACCCCGGGTACTACATTGCCGTCATCGCTCGCTCGCTCGCCTTCGAAGGATTGCCATGATGTTCTGCCTCATCCGCCTTCTGGCCGCGCTGTGGGTCGCCGCAGGCAGCGTGGCCGCCTTTGCGCAGCCCGACTGGCCGGCCGCCAAGCCCGTCACCCTCGTCGTGCCATCGTCTCCCGGCGGCGGCACCGACGCCTATGGCCGCATCCTCGCGCAGGCGCTGACCGAGCAGCTGCGCCAGAGCTTCGTCGTCGACAACAAGCCCGGCGCCAGCGGCGCGATCGGCGCCACCGTGGTGGCCAGGGCCGAGCCCGATGGCTACACCATCCTCGTCGCGTCGAACTCGTCGCTGGGCATCAATCCGGTGCTGATCAAGAACCTGGGCTACGACGTGCAGCGCGACTTTGCCCCCGTCACGCGCGGCGTCATGGCGCCGATGGTGGTGGTGGCCCACCCGGATACCAAAGTCAAGACGCTGGGCGAGCTGCTCGAGCGTGGCAGGAAGGAACCCGGCAAGCTGTTCTACGGCAGTGCTGGCGTGGGCAGCCCGCTGTACATCGGCACGCGCATGATTGCCGCCGCCGGCAATGCCGACTTCGGCCATGTGCCGTACAAGGGGGCCGGTGCGGCGTATACCGACTTGCTGGCGGGCCGCCTGCAGTTCATGCTCACCGACTTGGCCAGCGTGCGCCAGCACATCGACGCCGGCAGGCTGGTCGCGCTGGCGGTGACGGAGAAGACGCCGCTGCTGCCCGACACGCCGACATTGGCCGAGGCCGGGCTGCCGAACATCAAAGCGTTCACCTCGTTCTCGGTGCTGGTGCCCGCCAAGACGCCGCCGCGCGTGGTGGCACGCATCGGCGCCGAAGTGGCCAAGGCCATGCGCCAGCCGGCCGCCGCGGCCAGGCTGGCGGAGCAGGCGTTGCTGCCGGTATTCGATACGCCCGAGCAGTTTGCCGCCTCGCTGAAGGAGGAGCAACGCCACTGGGGCGACTTCATTCGCACACACAACATCGTCGCGGAGTAGCACGCGTGCGTTGCTCGACGGCCGGGTGCAGATCGACGACCACTCTTGGCGCGCCAGGTTCTTGCATTGCCAACCGCCGAGACCGAAGACCAGGCTTTTGCGCCTACCCTGCAGGCGCGCTACTCGCGGCCAGCTTTCGATGTTCCCCCCGGCGCATCGAGCGCCAAAGCGGTCCTACGTCGCGGTCAGCGAGGACGTGGACGCCAGGGCGCGTGTCGTCAAGCCGGGGAGTCGCAAGTCTTCACGGCCTGCGAGCTGTACGCCCGGACGGGAAGCTCGGAGAAACTGGTCGCCACGGGCGAAACGCTGCTGTCGGTCGTGCCGGGCGAAGTGGGCTGACCCTTCCTCCGAGCGTTGACTCCGGCGTCACAGGAAGGTGGCCTACGCCTGCGGGAGATCCTCGTGAATGCAGAGATAGTTTCCCTCGGTGTCTTTGAACCAGGCTGCCTTCTCGGCCCCGAGCACGCAGACGTGGTTCACCGTCTTCAGCCCCGGGAAGTCGTAGTCCTCGAAGACGACGCGCGCACGCTTCAGTTCCTCGATACTGGCGGCAATGTCCTCGACTCGGAAGCTGATCGCCGTATGGTCGGCCTTGGTCCCTTCCGGCTTTGGGAACAGCGCCAGCGTGCTGCCACCGACCGCGTAGACAAACTTGCCATCGGGCCTGAAGCCACCGGGCTTCAACCCCAAGGAGCCCTCATAGAAGGCGCGCGCACGGTCCATGTCCTTGACGGGCAGCATCGTTGTGACAGAAGCATCGGACAACATAGGAAGTCCTTTCGCTCAATCCGGCCCTGTTCCAGCATGGCACCCACCAGGCCGCCTGACCGGCCTTGCAGCTTATGCCTGTTGGGTCCGTGGCGCCAGCGGGGGCCTCGTCTTGGATATTTCTTGACTGCCGACAATATCCGCGTGCCTGAACCGTCTTCAGGTCATGGACCTGGGGACGCCCTCACTTGCGATGACCGATCGTGACCGGGGAGGGGTTGAGCTTCAACGAGATGGCCGCGCGCAGCGGTGTCGGGCTGAACACGCTGCTCGCGCGCAAGCGCTACGCGGTGCTGCATCTGCGCGACCGGCTGCAGCCGCTGTACGACGGTTTCGATTTCTGACGCTGGACGAAAGAGGTGTGTGATGAGATTCAAGGCCAGACATCTGGGCACGCTGCTGCTGGTGGCGATCGCGTTGGCCGCGCTCGGCGGCATGGTGATGCTGCTGTGGAACGCGGTGATGCCGAGCGTATTCACGGGCGCCCGAGCGATCGACCATCTGCAGGCGCTCGGCCTGCTGGCGCTGAGCCGGATTTTGTTCGGCGGCTTTCGAGGCGGCGGCTGGCGTCGCGGCTGGCACGGTCATGCCGGCTGGCGTGAGCGCTGGCGCGCCATGACCGACGAGGAACGTGAGCAGTTCCGTCGCGGCATGGCCGGGCGTTGGCGTGCCGGCTGGCAGGGCGGCCCGGAGGGTCGCGACGACCATCGGGGCGAAGGACGCAGCGCATGAGCATCGGCCCCGAAGCCGCCAACGGCGCGGCGACCGCTGCGGCGTCGCTCTCGCGCTATCAGAGGTTCGTCATCGCGACGCTCGCGTTCCTGCAGTTCGCGGTGATCCTGGATTTCATGCTGATGGCGCCGCTCGGCGCGCTGATCATGCCGGCGCTGACGATCGGGCCGAAGGAGTTCGGCCTCGTCGTGTCGGCCTATGCATTCAGCGCGGGCGCCGCGAGCTTCCTGACCGCCGGCTTCGCCGACCGCTTC
>DATMIN010000096.1:0-3245 GCA_035554275.1 Burkholderiaceae bacterium | reverse complement strand
CGCCGCCCTGCTCGACGCCGAAGTCGGCGTGGCGGGTGCGGTAGTCGATGTTGTCGCTGCCCAGGCCGCGCACGAGCTTGGCGAGCAGGTGCAGTTCCTCGACCGTGCTGTGCGCCGAGCCGAGCGCGCCGAGCGCGGCCGCGCCGTGCTCGACCGACACCTGCGTCAGGCCGCGCGAGACGTACTCGAGCGCGCTCGACCAGTCGGTCGCCTGCCACGTGCCGCCCTGCTTGATCATCGGCACGCTCAGCCGCTCGGGGCCGTTCAGCGCCTCGTACGAGAAACGGTCGCGGTCGGCGATCCAGCACTCGTTGACGGCTTCGTTTTCGAGCGGCACGACGCGCATCACCTGGTTGCTCTTGACCTGCACGATCAGGTTCGCACCGGTGCTGTCGTGCGGGCTCACGCTCTTGCGGCGCGAGAGCTCCCAGGTGCGCGCGCTGTAGCGGAACGGCTTGCTGGTCAGCGCGCCGACCGGGCAGATGTCGATCATGTTGCCCGACAGCTCGGAATCGATCGTGTCGCCGGCGACGGTGGTGATCTCGGAGTGCTCGCCGCGGTGGATCATGCCCAGCTCCATCACGCCGGCGACCTCTTGCCCGAAGCGCACGCAGCGCGTGCAGTGGATGCAGCGGCTCATCTCTTCCATCGCGACCAGCGGGCCGACGTTCTTGTGGAAGACGACGCGCTTGTCTTCGTCGTAGCGCGTGCTCGACGCGCCGTAGCCGACCGCGAGATCTTGCAGCTGGCACTCGCCGCCCTGGTCGCAGATCGGGCAGTCGAGCGGGTGGTTGATCAGCAGGAACTCCATCACGCCCTGCTGCGCCTGGACCGCCTTCGCGCTCTTGGTGCGCACGATCATGCCCTGCGTGACCGGCGTGGCGCAGGCCGGCATCGGCTTCGGCGCCTTCTCGACGTCGACCAGACACATGCGGCAGTTGGCCGCGATGCTGAGCTTCTTGTGATAGCAGAAGTGCGGGATGTAGGTGCCGGCGTTGTCGGCCGCATGCATGATCATGCTGCCCTCAAGCACCTGGACCTTCTGGCCGTCGAGTTCGATTTCGATCATTTGGATTAGGCTAGCGCGGCTTCGGGCGCGGCGACCTTCGCGGTCTTGTGCTCGATCAGGTGCACGAACTCGTCGCGGAAGTGCTTGATCATCGCGCGCACCGGCATCGCCGCGGCGTCGCCGAGCGCGCAGATCGTGCGGCCCTGGATGTTGTCGGAGA
Source organism: Burkholderiaceae bacterium (assembly GCA_035554275.1). Classification (GTDB taxonomy): domain Bacteria; phylum Pseudomonadota; class Gammaproteobacteria; order Burkholderiales; family Burkholderiaceae_C; genus LMDS01. Next base: position 2,016 of record DATMIN010000096.1, on the reverse strand, counting down.
CGGAGTTCAGCAGCTCGATGTCTTCCATCCGGCCCTGGCCGTTGGCGATGCGCTCGACCATGCGGAACAGCCAGCCGGTGCCCTCGCGGCACGGCGTGCACTGGCCGCAGCTCTCGTGCATGTAGAAGTAGCTCAGGCGCAGCAGGCTCTTGACCATGCAGCGGGTGTCGTCCATCACGATCACCGCGCCCGAGCCGAGCATCGAGCCGGCCTTCGCGATCGAGTCGTAGTCCATCGTCAGCTCGTTCATGATCGCCGCCGGCAGCACCGGCGCGGACGATCCCCCGGGGATCACCGCCTTCAGCGTGCGGCCCTCGCGCACGCCGCCGGCGAGCTCGAGCAGCTTGGTGAACGGCGTGCCGAGCGGCACCTCGAAGTTGCCGGGGTGGCGCACGTCGCCGACGACCGAGAAGATCTTGGTGCCGCCGTTGTTCGGCTTGCCGATCGCGAGGTACGGCGCACCGCCGTGGCGGATGATCCACGGCACGGCCGCGAAGGTCTCGGTGTTGTTGATCGTCGTCGGCTTGCCGTACAGGCCGTAGCTCGCCGGGAACGGCGGCTTGAAGCGCGGCTGACCCTTCTTGCCCTCGAGCGATTCGAGCAGCGCGGTCTCTTCGCCGCAGATGTAGGCGCCGAAGCCATGCATCGCGTGCAGCTGGAAGCTGAACGTCGAGCCGAGCAGGTTGTCGCCGAGGTAGCCGGCGGCGCGCGCTTCTTCGAGCGCTTCCTCGAAGCGCTCGTAGACCTCGAAGATCTCGCCGTGGATGTAGTTGTAGCCGGTCTTGATGCCCATCGCGTACGCCGCGATCGCCATGCCTTCGATGACGATGTGCGGGTTGAACATCAGGATGTCGCGGTCCTTGCAGGTGCCGGGCTCGCCTTCGTCGGAATTGCAGACAAGGTACTTCGGCCCCGGGAACATGCGCGGCATGAAGCTCCACTTCAGCCCGGTCGGGAAGCCCGCGCCGCCGCGACCGCGCAGGCCCGAGGTCTTGACCTCGGCGATCACCTGGTCGGGCGTCAGGCCGAGCGGCTTGCCGTCGGCTTCGCCGGCTTCGAGGATCTTGCGCAGCGCCTGGTAGCCGCCGCGCGCTTCGTAATCCTTCAGGCGCCAGTTGCTGCCGTCCAGGCCGTCGTAGATCTGCGCGCCGATATGGCGGCCGTGGAAGCAGGACTCGGTGCCGCTGGCCTGGAACTTCGAGAGATCGGGCATCGGGTTCATGCGGCGGCCTTCAGCGTGTCGAGCAGTTCGTCGAGGCGCGCGCCGTTCATGAAGCTCAGCATCTGGCGGTCGTTGACGAGCATCACCGGCGCGTCGGCGCAGGCGCCGAGGCATTCGCTCTTCTGCACCGTGAACAGGCCGTCGGCGGTGGTGCCGCCCTCGTCGACGCCGAGCTTGTGGCACAGATGCTCGAGCGCCGATTGGCCGTCGCGCAGCTGGCACGGCAGGTTGGTGCAGACGTTGAACTTGTACTTCCCGAGCGGCCGCTGGTTGTACATGTTGTAGAAGGTCGTGACCTCGTGCACCGCGATCGGCGCCATGCCGAGGTAGGCCGCGATCTCGCGCTCACGCTGCATGCTGACGTAGCCCTCGTCCTTCTGCACGATCGTGAGCAGGGCCATCACGGCCGACTGCTTGCCCGCGGGCGGGTATTTGGCGACCTCGCGCGCGAAGAGCGCCAGGGTGGCGGCCGACAGCGGCGCCTGGGTGCTGTGGGTGGTGTCGGGAGTCATTCGTTCGCTCACCTGTCGATTTCGCCGAAGACGATGTCCATGGTGCCGATCACCGCGACCGCGTCGGCGATCATGTGGCCGCGCGACATCTCGTCGAGCGCCGCCAGATGCGGGAAGCCCGGCGCGCGGATCTTCAAGCGGTACGGCTTGTTGGCGCCGTCGCTGACGAGGTAGATGCCGAACTCGCCCTTCGGATGCTCCACCGCCGCATACGCCTCGCCCTCGGGAACGTGGAAGCCTTCCGTGAAGAGCTTGAAGTGGTGGATCAGCTCTTCCATGTTG
>DATMIN010000095.1:0-6166 GCA_035554275.1 Burkholderiaceae bacterium | reverse complement strand
TTAAACGGGACACTATTTTTACCAATGTCGCTTTGCGCTCCGACGGTACGGTTTGGTGGGAAGGGCACGATGATCCGGCGCCGAGCAACGCCTATGACTGGCGTGGCAAAGCCTGGAGTCCAAATAGCGGTCAGCCGGCGGCGCATCCGAATTCGCGCTTCACGGTCGCCGCCGCCAACAACCCGGCGCTCGACCCCGAGTGGGACAACCCGGCCGGCGTGCCGATCGACGCCTTCATCTTCGGCGGCCGGCGCTCGACCACGGTGCCGCTCGTCACCGAGGCGCGCAACTGGCTCGAAGGCGTCTACATGGCCGCGACGATGGGCTCGGAGACCACCGCCGCCGCCGCCGGCGCGCAGGGCGTGGTGCGGCGCGACCCGTTCGCGATGCTGCCGTTCATCGGCTACAACATGAGCGACTACTTCCAGCACTGGCTCGACGTCGGCAAGAAGCTCGAGGCCTCGGGCGCGGCGCTGCCGAAGATCTACTGCGTCAACTGGTTCCGCAAGGGCGCCGACGGCAAGTTCGTCTGGCCCGGCTACGGCGAGAACATGCGCGTGCTGAAGTGGATGATCGGCCGCATCGAAGGCGGCGCGAAAGGCCAAGAGAATGCGTTCGGCACGACGCCGGGCTACGCCGATCTCGACTGGACCGGCCTCGACTTCACGGCCTCGCAGTTCGAGCAGGTCACGAGCATCGATGCGGCCGCGTGGCGGCGCGAACTCGGTCTGCACGGCGAGCTGTTCCAGCAGCTCGCCCACCACCTGCCGAGCGAGATGGCGGCGACGCGGGCGACACTCGAGAAGCGGCTCGCGGCCTGACCCGTTCGGCCCGGGCAACGAAGGGTCGGCGCTCAGCCGGCCCTTTTTTGCGCGCGCCTCGCGCCCGCCGCCAGCCAGGCGAAGAATCGCACCAGCGCGCTGACGGGGCCGTGGGCTTCGTGGTCGATCGCCGGCAGCGTCAGCTGGGCAGCGAGGCGTGAACGATCGCGACCGTCACGCCGCATGCAGGCTTTCATGGCGCGCGGCGGCGGCGTACAGGTCGGCGGCGAAGCCCGGATCGGTCTTCGCATAGGTCTGGGCCAGGTCCCGGACTCGCTGCGCTTCGAGCGCCGCCGCGTGGGTCGAAGCGCGCGCGGCCGACGCCGAGAACAGGCCGGTCAGCAGCGCCAGGGCGTGGTGGGCGAAGCGGCTGCGTTGCACGCTGGCGTGCAGGGTGGCGGTGGTCATGGTGCTGTGTTCCTCTTGAGATCGTTGGGGGGCGGGGCGCTCAGGCCATCGGGCCCTGGCGGCTGGCCGCGCGAAGTTCCTTCGCCAGCTCGGGCTGAAGCGCCTCGCAGCGGTCGGCGAAGTCCAGCAGATGACGTTGTGCCCGGGCGCGGCCGGCGGCCTGGAGCGCGCTCCACAGACTCTTGCCGGCCCGACGGAACCATTGGCGCCAAGCGGCGCCCGACGTGGCGGAAGCGTTACCGGCAGGCGTTGGCGTCAGCGATGTCACAGCGGTGTTCATGCGAAATGTCCTTTCAGGGTCAGGGCGCTGAGCGTCCCGATGGCTCGATATTGGGGTAAACCCTCATAATTCGCCAATCACGCTTGTGAATCACCGTTATTACCGGCGCGTATGACGATGCCCACCGCCCTGAACTTCCGCACCCTTGACCTCAACCTGCTCCGCGTCTTCGACGTGGTGATGGCCGAGCGCAACCTGACGCGCGCCGCCGAACGCCTGTCGATCACGCAACCGGCCGTCAGCAATGCCTTGAAGCGCCTGAGAGAATCGGTAGGTGAGGACTTGCTCACACGGGTGTCGTCCGGCGTCCGGCCGACACCGCGGGCCGAGGCGCTGTGGCCCGAAGTGCGGATCGCACTCCGGCACTTGCGGGCCGCGCTGGCGCCGGGCGAGTTCAACCCGCAGACCGACGCCACCACGTTCCGGATCGCGATGGCCGACGCCACCGCGGCGCTCTTCATGCCGCCGCTGGTGTCGCAGATCGAGCACAGCCAGGCGCTGACCAACCTGCGCGTGCTGCCGCTCACCACCCGCGACCCGAGCGAGCTGCTGGAGCGCGGCGACGCCGACCTCGCGATCGGCTACTTCCCCGAGACGATGGCGGCGCTGACGAGCCAGGGCAGCGACTCACCGCTGCACCACGCGCGCCTGCACGACAGCGAGTACGTCTGCGTCATGCGCGAGGGCCACCCGCTCGTCGAGCCGGGCGCCTTGACGCTCGACGCGTTCTGCGCCGCCGATCACCTGCTCGTCAATTTCGCCGGCCGCCCGTACGGCCTGGCCGACCAAGCGCTCGCGGCGCTGAATCGCAAGCGCCGGATCGTGCTGACGGTGAACCAATACTTCACCGCCGGCCGTGTCGTCGCGAACAGCAACCTGCTGACCGTGCTGCCGGCCTACTTCGTCGAGGCCACCGGCTACCACGAGCATGTCGTCACCAAGCCGCTGCCGTTCGACCTCGCCGGGCTTCATGTGGCGATGGTCTGGCACCAGCGCAACGACCGCAGCAGCGCCCACCAGTGGCTGCGCGCGCGGCTGCTCGAGGCCGCGGCGCGGCACACCGCGAGCGGTTGACGCGGCGCGCGTCTTCGCGCATGCTCGCCAACTGGTCTAGACCACTTCGGGCCGCCCGCCCGAGCGACGCCGCGATGAACTCCCCCGCCGATACCGATCGCCTCGCCGCCGCCGCGCTGCAAGCCGCGCGCACCGCCCCCGGCCGCGTGGTGCGCGCGCCGCGCGGCAACGCGCTGCACTGCAAGTCGTGGCTCACCGAAGCCGCGTTCCGCATGCTGCAGAACAACCTCGACCCCGACGTCGCTGAGCGCCCCGAAGAGCTGGTCGTCTACGGCGGCATCGGCCGCGCCGCGCGCGACTGGGCCTGCTTCGACAAGATCCTCGACTGCCTGCGCGTGCTCGAAGACGACGAGTCGCTGCTGATCCAGTCGGGCAAGCCGGTCGGCGTGTTCAAGACGCACAGCGATGCGCCGCGCGTGCTGCTCGCGAACTCGAACCTGGTGCCGAAGTGGGCGACCTGGGAACACTTCCACGAGCTCGACCGCCAGGGTCTGTTCATGTACGGCCAGATGACCGCGGGCTCGTGGATCTACATCGGCACGCAGGGCATCGTGCAGGGCACCTACGAGACCTTCGCTGAGGCCGGCCGCCAGCACTACGGCGGCGATCTCGCCGGCCGGTGGATCCTCACCGCCGGCCTCGGCGGTATGGGTGGCGCACAGCCGCTGGCCGCGAGCTTCGCCGGCGCCGTCTCGCTGAACATCGAGTGCCGTCAGGCGAGCATCGACTTTCGCCTGCGCACCCGCTATCTCGACAAGCAGGCGCACGACCTCGACGACGCGCTCGCGCTGGTGGCGCACCACACCGCGCGCCGCGAGGCGGTCTCGATCGGCCTGCTCGGCAACGCCGCCGAGCTGCTGCCCGAACTCGTGAAGCGCGCGCGCGCCGGCGGCCCGCGGCCCGATCTGGTGACCGACCAGACCTCGGCCCACGACCTGATCCACGGCTACCTGCCGGCCGGCTGGACGCTGGCGCGCTGGCGCGAGGGGCAGGACGACGCGCGCCAGCACGGCGCGCTGACGCGCGCCGCCGCGCAGTCGTGCACGCTGCACGTGCGCGCGATGCTCGACTTCCACGCGATGGGCGTCCCCACCGTCGACTACGGCAACAACATCCGCCAAGTCGCGTTCGACGAAGGCGTGGCGAACGCGTTCGACTTCCAAGGCTTCGTGCCCGCGTACATCCGCCCGCTGTTCTGCGAGGGCAAGGGGCCGTTTCGCTGGGTGGCGCTGTCGGGCGACCCGGAAGACATCCGCAAGACCGACGCGAAGATCAAAAAACTGTTCCCGCACAACGCTCATGTGCACCGCTGGCTCGACCTGGCCGGCGAGCGCATCGCGTTCCAGGGCCTGCCGGCGCGCATCTGCTGGCTCGCGCTCGGCGAGCGCCATCTGGCGGGCCTCGCGTTCAACGAAATGGTCGCCAGCGGCGAGCTGAAGGCGCCGATCGTGATCGGCCGCGACCACCTCGACACCGGCTCGGTCGCGAGCCCGAACCGCGAGACCGAGAGCATGCGCGACGGCACCGACGCGGTCTCCGACTGGCCGCTGCTGAACGCGCTGCTCAACTGCGCCGGCGGCGCGACCTGGGTCTCGCTGCACCACGGCGGCGGCGTCGGCATGGGCTACTCGCAGCACGCCGGCATGGTGATCGTCGCCGACGGCAGCGACGCGGCGGCGAAGCGGCTCGCACGCGTGCTCGTCAACGACAGCGGCTCGGGCGTGATGCGCCACGCCGACGCCGGCTACGAGCTGGCGATCAAGACCGCGCGCGAACAGCAGCTGCACCTGCCGATGCTCGGCGCGTGAACGCCGAGCGCATCGAGCTGGGCACGCTCGCGCCGCAGCCGTGGAAGAACGGCGCCGGCCTGACGCGCGAGATCGCCGTCGCCGGCGAGGCGGGTGCGTCGGGCGCGTTCGACTGGCGGATCAGCTGCGCCGAGGTCGCGCGCGACGCGCCGTTCTCGGCCTTTCCCGGCGTCGACCGCTGCATCGTGCTGCTGCGCGGCGCCGGGCTGCGGCTGCGCTCGCGTGACGGCGCGATCGATCATCGGCTGACCACGCCGCTCGCGCCGTTCCGCTTCGCCGGCGAGGCCGCCCTCGATGCGACCGTGGTCGATGGCCCGTGCGACGACCTGAACGTGATGACGCGCCGCGGCGCGTTCACGAGCGAAGTGCAGGTCCACCGCCACGCCGCCACGATTGACGAGGCCGATGCGGCACTGCTGCTCGCGATCGACGGCCGTTGGTCGGTCGGCGGCGAGCGAGCACCGCTCGCGCCGATGCATGCGCTGCTGTGGCGCGCGCCTTCGCCGCCGGTCGCGACTCGCCCGCTCGACGCCGCGGCCGCACTGATCGCGGTGCGCCTGTGCCACGATCGCGGCTCATGACGCACGACCCCTCGACGCGCACGCTGTTCGCCGCGCACGCCCTGCTGCCCGGCGGCTGGGCGCGCGACGTGCTGCTCGCGTGGGACGAACGCGGCGTGCTCACCCGCGTGCAGCCCGGCACGCCCGCGCCGGCCGACACGCCGCGCGCCGCCGGCCCGCTGCTGCCGGGCATGCCGAACCTGCACTCGCATGCGTTCCAGCGCGTCTTCGCCGGCCTGACCGAGTTCCGCGGCGAGGCCAACACCGCCGACAGCTTCTGGAGCTGGCGCGAGCGCATGTACCGCGTCGCGCTCGCGGTCTCGCCGGATCAGCTCGAAGCGATCGCGACCCAGCTCTACATCGAGATGCTGCACGCCGGCTACACCTCGGTGTGCGAGTTCCACTACCTGCACCACGACCCGCAGGGCCGGCCGTATGCCGAGCCGGCCGAGATGGCGCTGCGGCTCGTCGCCGCGGCACAGCGCGCCGGCATCCGGCTGGTGCTGCTGCCGGTGCTGTACCAGCAGGCCGGGTTCGGCGGCGCGGCGGCGCGCGCCGAGCAGCGGCGCTTCGTCATCGCGCACGTCGATGCGCTGCTCGACATCGTGCAGCGCCTGCGCGCGCACGGCGTGGCGGTCGGCGCCGCGCCGCATTCGCTGCGCGCGGTCGGGCCGGCGGCGCTGCGCGAGTTGGTCGGCGGGCTGCACGCGATCGATGCCACCGCGCCGGTCCACCTCCACATCGCGGAGCAGCCGCAGGAGGTCGCCGATTGCGTCAGCTGGTCCGGGCAGCGGCCGGTCGAGTGGCTGTTCGCGAACGCGCCGGTCGACGCGCGCTGGTGCCTGGTGCACGCGACCCACCTCGTCGATGCCGAGCGCCGCGCGCTCGCCGCGAGCGGCGCGGTCGCCGGCCTGTGCCCGAGCACCGAGGCGAACCTCGGCGACGGCACGTTCGACGCCGCCGCCTACCTCGGCGCCGGCGGCGCCTGGGGCATCGGCTCCGACAGCCACGTCGGCCTCGACGCCGCCGAGGAACTGCGCCTGCTCGAGTACACCCAGCGCCTCGCGCTCGGCCGCCGCAACGTGCTCGCCGACGATGCGCATGCCGGCGTCGCCGAGCGGCTCTGGCTCGGCGCGGTGGCCGGCGGCGCGCGAGCGAGCGGCGCGGCGTCGACGCAGCCCGCGGGTCTCGCGCCGAACGCGCCGGCCGACATGC
>DATMIN010000094.1:0-4140 GCA_035554275.1 Burkholderiaceae bacterium | reverse complement strand
GCTGGCCGACGCGCTGGCGTTGGCCCTGCAACTGCAGCACCCGGCGTATGACTGCTTCTATCTTGCACTGGCCCAGCGCATCGACGTGCCGTTGGTCACCGCCGACCGGCGGCTTCATGTACGCTGCCATGCCGCAGACGCGGCGGGACTGGGGAAGCGGGTGAGATTGCTGGACGCACGCTGATAGGCACCGCGTCTGGCCCGCCGCGCCGCGGGCAAGCTCGTGCCGGGTCGCACACGCTTAACGCGCGGCGACCTGCGGCGCCGGATTGGCCGCACGCCAGGCCTGGGCACGCTCGTGCGCCGCGGTGAGCCGGTACTTCTCGAGCCAGGACTTGAAGCGCGGCAACTTCCGAACCGGATCGACGTCCGGATCGAACAACACCTGACAGCGCTCCGGCAGGACGCTGTGCTCGGCTTCGAGGTGATCGAAAAACTCGTCGTACTGCCCGCCGACCATCGCCACTGCCGCGCGGTCATGTGCGTCGAGGTCGGTTCTGCGCCTGAGCTTGACAAGGTCCTCGCGCGTGCCGGCGCGCGCCAGCACATCGACGTCGTCAATGCGCCGCGCCAGCGTCAACGCTTCGTCGCGGCGCCCCAGCCGAAGCAGGATGACCGCCTTCTCGGCCTGCGTGGCCCGCGCGGCGTCATTGCCCGGAGTGAGCGTCAGCGCCTCGTCGATCACGGCAAGGGCCTGCGCCGGCTGGTTGGCCAGGCGCAGCACCCTGGCGTATTGATAGCGCGGCAGCCAGGAGAGTGGGTCGAAGGCCAACATCATGCTGCGCTCAGCGAGCGCCTCGTCGATGCGGCCCGCCTCCATCGCCAGATCGGCCTGCCAGTTGTGGGCCGCGATCTGATTCGGATCGAGCTCGAGCGCGCGTCGCACGTTGCGCCGGACCGCGTCCATGTCGTCCACCAGCATTTCGGCCGAGGCCAGTCTTCCATACGCTTCGGCGGTGCGCGGATCGATGCGCAGCGCCTCGTTGAGGTACTTGACCGAGAGCGCGCGACGCTCCGCGCGGGGTTGATCCGGGCCTGATCCTCCAAACGCCTCTCGCGCCATCGCCAGGTAGACGCGGGTGAAATTCGGGTCGAGCGCGAGAGCGCGTTGGTACAGCCCGTCGCGCTGGCCCGTCGGCAGGCGCTGGGCTTGCAGGAATGTCTGCCACGCTTCGGCATTCGTGGTGCCGCTGCCGACGACGCTGGACGCGTCGAGCGGCAGCTTGAGCTTTTTCGCGATCTGCAGCGCGACCTCGGCCTGAGCCGCCAGCACGTCCTTGAACTCGCGATCGAAGGTGTCGGACCACAGCACGGCGCCATCGCCCGCGTTGACGAGCTGAGCGCCGATGCGCACGTGGTCGCCGGCCTTGCGAACCGTGCCGTCGACGAGGTAGGCGACGCCGAGCTGATGCGCCATGTCGGTCAGCGGCACCGTCTTGCCCTTGAAATAGGAGCTCGAGCTCCGCGCGGTGACCCTCAGCCCCGGAATGCGCGACAGCGTGTTCCGCAGTTCGTCGGTCACGCCGTCAGCGAAGTATTCGTTGGCCTTGTCCTCGCTCAGGCTGGCAAAGGGCAGAACGGCCACCGTCTTCTGGTTCGCGACTCCGGCGGGTGCACTGGCGGCGGCCGCCGCGGGCAGTCGAGCGTCCTGGGCTCGCCACGGCCTCCAGCCACCCAGGCCGAGTACCGTCGCCGCGACCGCGATGAACCCGACGACGGCAATGCCTCGAATCGGCATCCGGCGGGCCGACGCGGTCGCCGCCGGGATCGCGCCGGCATGCAGCCGGTAGACGCGCACCGGGTGCGCGATGTTCTTCACCTGCTGCTCGCCGATGTCTTCGAAGCTCGCCGGCACGCGACCCTGAACAGCGGCCTGAATCGATTGCGACACCGCGACGCCGCCCGGCTCTGCCAACCCTTCGATGCGGGCGGCGATGTTCACGCCGTCCCCGTATACGCTGCCGTCGGGCTTCTCGAACACATCCCCGAGATGGACGCCGATGCGAAATTGCAGGCCGTCTTCGGCGGGCGCCGCGCCCCGCGCCGCGGCCAGCTGCTGCTGGATCGCCAGAGCGGCGCTGACCGCGCCGACCGCGGTTCGGAACACCGCGAGCACCGAGTCGCCCGCCGTGTCGGTGACGCGCCCGCCGTGCGTCGCGACATGCGAGCGGAACACGTCGCGCGCCGCGTCGAGCGCCGCGACCGTGCCGCGCTCGTCGCTCGACATGAGTCGCGAGTAGCCCACCCCGTCGGCGAGCAGGATCGCCGCCAGGCGTTGCTTCAGTTCAGTGTCTGCCACGATCGGATTGTGGTGGGTTCCGCCGGCGGTCAGCGGCGCGTCGGCGGGCTATCTGCGCATCAGCGTGCCCTTGCCGAACAGGCTCTCGATCAGATCGACCGCGACGATCGCGGTCGCGTTGCGCACGTCGAGCGCCGGGTTCAGCTCCATCACGTCGAGCGAGGCCAGGCGGCCGGTCCTGAGAGACGCGCGCGACCTTGGGGTGCGCGCCCACCGAAACACACCACCGCCTGCAGGTGGTGCAACGGCACGCGCAGACGCGTCTCTCGCTCTTCACCCGAACCGACTTCGGCGCGCAGGGTGTCGTTGTCCAGGCGCAGCCGGCTGTCCGGCAGCGTTACGTACAAGGTGTTGAGCAGTTGCATGGCCGGTCCGGGTCGGGTCAAGCGTCGGGGTCGAAAGGGCCGCGTTCGAAGTCGGCCGCCTGCAGCCGCGCCAAGGCCTCGGGCTGGCAGCGTTCGCGCAAGGAGCAGCCCTTGCAGCGCCGCACGTCTTGCGTGGGCGGCGGCAACTTGCCGCTCTCGAGCATGGCGCGCACCGCGCTCGTCGTCTCGCCGACCTGCGTGCGCAGCGCTGCGGTGATCGGGACGATTCGCCGCCGGCGCGAGCTGGCGCAGTACAGCGCGCCTCCACCGACGACGCGACCCGTCATGCTCTCGAGGCACAAGGCTTGCGCGGCGAGCTGCAGGTCATCGCACGCGGCGATGTCGGCGGCCTTGTTGCGCGAGCCGTGTTTGTATTCGACCGGGTAGGGCGTGCCGTCGGGTTCGAACTCCACCACATCGGCCTTGCCGATCAGGCCGAGTGCATCGCTCCACAGCGGCAGCGCGCGCTCGATGCGCAGGCCTTTGCGTTCTTCGACGCCGGGCTTGTCGACCAGCGAATGCGCCGTCTGCCCGCGCTGCGTGTGCAGGTTGTCGTCGAATGCCTGCTCGAGGTGGATCAGCCCGCACTGGCGCGGGCAGTAGGCCCAGTGCTGCAGCGCGGAGATGGGCAGGGGATCAGGGTCGTCCATGAGGGCTGCGCCGCGGGTGTCGACGGACTAAACTCGCTTTGTGCCCACGGGAGCCCGCCATGCCCATGCCGCTGCAAGACATCGAAGTCCAAGCCCTGCAACTGCCCCTCGAAGAGCGCGGCCGGCTCGCGGGCCGGTTGCTCGAGAGCCTGGAGCCGGAGCCGCACGACACGCCCGAGAACATCGCGAAAGCATGGGACGAGGAACTCGCACGCCGCATCGAAGAGATGGAGGCGGGCCGAACCGAATCCGTCCCGTATGAGCAAGTGCGCGCCGAGCTGCGCGCGTTGATCGATTCGCGCCGCGGCCGATGATCGTTCGATACGAGCCCGCTGCTCGTGAAGAAGTGATCGAGGCGGTGCGCTGGTATGTGGATGTGGCGGGGGTGTTCGTCGCCGATGCGTTCGAGCGCGAACTCGACGCCGCGGTGCGGTTGCTGATGCGGTTCCCGCGGCTGGGCGCGCCGGGGCCGCATGCGAGTCGCGGCTTGCGGTTGGATGGTTTTCCGTACACCTTGCACTACCGGCTTGACGGTGACTCGATCCGGATTCTGGCGGTGGCGAATCAGCGGCGCAGGCCGGGGTATTGGCGCGGTCGCTCTAGTGGCCGGTAGGTCAGAAGCCGTCGATAACTTCCGGCTCGAGACCCCGCCAGAGTCCCCTTCAGCGCGTCTGTATCGAACGTTTGTCTAGCGACTGCCAACCGTCGTCCGATTGTCGATGGTGGGCGGCGAAGGCAGGGGGCTGGCTTCACTTGTTCGGCTCATTCCAAGCGGTACCGATCTTGCCGTCTGCGAGATCATGCGGTTCGCCGTTCGGCCCGATGT
>DATMIN010000093.1:0-3056 GCA_035554275.1 Burkholderiaceae bacterium | reverse complement strand
CGGCGCCCGGGCAGCATGCCGCTGGCGAGCAGCTGGATCACCTCGGCGCTGTGGCCGGGCCGGAAGGTCTCGCGCGGCAGCGGCGGCTCGGTCGCGATGCGCTCGATCTGCACGCCCACCGCCTGCACGTCGTCGAACTTGCGCGGCTTCACGACCTTCACGCGGACCCAGTGCGCGCCGAACTCGCCGATCAGGATCGCCGCGATGCGTTCGGCGAACGCCTCGAGCAGCGTCAGCCGGTGTTCGACGAGCAGGCGGCGCAGCCGCTCGGTGACGACGCCGTAGTCGATCGTGTCGGCGATGCGGTCGGTGTCGCAGGCGCGTGCGCGCGGCAGGCCGGCGTGGACGTCGATCAGCAGCGGCTGCGGCCGGTGCAGTTCGGAGTCGTGAATGCCGATCACCGTCTCGCCGGTGAAGCCCTCGATCAGGATCAGGTCGAGCGTGGTGCTGTCGGCGCTCGGCGCCGGCACGAACGCGGCCGGCAAGGTGTAACGAATGGTCATGAAGCGGCCCGGAGAAAGTGGCGACGCAAGGCGCTATCGTCGCGGCTCGCCGCGCGGCGCAAGCGCCGGGATTGCAATCGGCATGCCACGCACGTGTTTGTCCCGTTGCGTCGCGGCAGGGCTTGCGACAAGATCGATCACCGAGGCCAATCAGGCTCGACAGAACGATGGAGACGTTGATGGGCATGATGCTGCGAGAGGGCGACCGGCACGCCGAGCGAATCATGGTGACGGTGCAGAACGGCGCGCACGAGTTCGGCAACGACCCGATCGCGCGCTCGTGGAGCCGCTGCCTCAACGAGTACCGGCTCCACCCCGACCGGCCGCGCGCGCCGGCGGTGATCGAGAACGCCGCGCTCGAGAGCCGGCGCGAGCGCCACGCCGACGTGATCGACTGCGCCCGCTACGAGATGACCACGCTGTACCAGCAGCTCGCCGACAGCGAGACCGCGGTGGTGCTGACCGACATCGACGGCGTGATCATCCACATGGTCTCGTCGCCCGAATTCGCGGCCGAGGTCGGCCCGCTCGGGCTGCGCGTGGGCGGCCTGTGGAGCGAGGCCGAGGCCGGCACCAACGGCATGGGCACCTGCATCGCGCTGGCCGCGCCGGTGTCGATCCGGCGCGAGGATCACTTCTTCACCCAGTTCTCGCAGCTCACCTGTTCGGCGGTGCCGGTGTACGACCCGTCGGGCGAGATCGCCGCGGTGCTCGACGTGACCAGCCGCTCCGGCCAGATGCAGCAGCACCTGCTGGTGCTGCTCGGCATGACCGCGCGGATGATCGAGAACCGCCTGATCGACCAGCGCTTCCGCAACGCGCACCCGCTGCACTTCCACAGCCGGCCCGAGTTCGTCTACACGCTGCACGAGGGCAAGCTCGCGGTCGACGACGACGGCCGCATCCTCGCCGCGAACCGCAGCGCGTTGTTCCAGCTCGGCCTGCAGTCGATGGACGAGATCCGCTCGCGCCGCATCGACGACCTGTTCCAGACCTCGCTCGAGGACATGCTGCAGCGCAGCCTGTCGTCGTCGTTCCACCCGGTCGTGACCTACCGCGCCAACGCGGCGCTGCGCTTCTTCGCGGTGGCGCGCCGGCCGGCGTCGAGCGCGAATGCCACGCTGTTCCCGATCTCGTCGCCGGTGGCGGCCGCGCTCGCCACCACCGTGACCGTGCCGACCTCGAAGCCGGCGCCGCGCCCGCTCGCCGGGCGCGCCGCGCTGCAGGTCACGCCGACGTTCAAGGACGCGCGCCTGCTCGCCCACCTCGAGACCGCGCGCCGCGTGATCGCGCGCCGCACGCCGGTGCTGCTGTGGGGCGAGACCGGCTCGGGCAAGGAGGTGTTCGCGCGCGCCGTGCACGACGCGAGCCCGCATTCGAACGGCGCGTTCGTCGCCGTCAACTGCGCGAGCCTGCCCGAGACGCTGATCGAGGCCGAACTGTTCGGCTACCGCGCCGGCGCGTTCACCGGCGCGCAGCGCACCGGGCGGCGCGGCAAGATCCTGCAGGCCGACGGCGGCACGCTGTTCCTCGACGAGATCGCCGACATGCCGCTCGATCTGCAGGCGCGGCTGCTGCGCGTGCTCGACGAGCGCCAGATCACGCCGCTCGGGACCGAAGAGACCTTCCCGGTCGACTTCCAGCTGATCAGCGGCAGCCACCGCAACCTGCCGCAGCGCGTGCAGGAAGGGCGCTTCCGCGAAGACCTGTACTACCGGCTGGCCGGCATCGAGCTCGAGCTGCCGGCGCTGCGCGAGCGCGGCGACAAGCGCGAGCTGATCCGCGAGATCCTCGCCGCCGAGGCCGGCGCGCAGGGCCGGCTGAGCGCCGAGGCCGAGGCGCTGCTGCTCGCCCACCCATGGCCGGGCAACATCCGCCAGCTGCGCCACGCGCTGCGCAGCGCCGCCGCGCTCGCCGACGGCCAGATGATCGAGCGCGAGCACCTGCCTGCGCTGATGCAGCACCCGGCGCCGCCGGCGGCGATGGCACGCGCCGCCGAGGCCGTGGAGGCCGGCGATGACGACGACGACCTCGCGCCCGTGCCGCTCAAGCTCAACCCGATCCAGGCCAACGAGCGGCAGGTGTTGCTGCAGATGCTCGAGCAGCACCGTTGGAACGTCAGCAACGTCGCCAAGGCGCTCGATGTCAGCCGCAACACCCTCTACCGCAAGCTCCACAAGCTCCACATCGAGGTCTCGCATCCGGAGTGAGCCTCCGAGCGATGCGTCGAGCGGCGTGCCCGGTGCCGGCGCCGCCGCCAGCGGCACGCGCTTCGCCTGGTGCCTGACCGGCTCGGGCCACTTCCTCGAAGAATCGCTCGCGCTCGCCGCGCGGCTGCCGCACGTCGACCTGTTCCTCTCGGCCGCGGCCGAAGAGGTGCTGCCGATCTACAAGATCGGCATCGACACGCTGCGCCCCGACTTCCGCGTCTTCCGCGACAAGACCGCGAGCGCGGTGCCGGTGGGCACGCTGTACGAGCACGCGTACCACACCGTCGTGGTCGCACCGGCGACGAGCAACACCGTCGCGAAGTGCGCGTTCGGCATCAGCGAC
>DATMIN010000092.1:0-11318 GCA_035554275.1 Burkholderiaceae bacterium | reverse complement strand
GGGATGAACAGCGCAATCACCCACGCGAAGATGGGTCGATCGATGAAGAACTGGGCCATGGGGTGCGCCTTACTTCGACGACGCGGCCGAGGCCGGGGCGGCAGCCGATGCGCCGCCAGCGGGCGCCGAAGCGCCAGCGGCCGCGGCGCCGGAGGCCGCCGGTTTCCACGGCACCGCCTTCACCGGCGCGTTGCCGCGCAGCTTCTGGAAGCCGTCGACCATCACCTGCTCGCCGGCTTTCAACCCGTCGAGCACGACCCACTGGCCGCTCACCGACGAGCCGATCTTGACCGGCCTGGGTGAGACCTTCGCGTCGGCGCCGACGACCATCACGGTGTCGCCGCTGTTGCCGCGCGTGACCGCCTGCTGCGGCACGACGATGGCGGTGTCGGAGCGCGCCTGCTCGAGCCGCACCCGCACGTACATGCCGGGCAGCAACAGGCCGTTCGGGTTCGGCAGCTCGGCGCGCAACGTGATCTGGCCCGAGGTCGGGTCGACCGTCAGGTCGCTGAACAGCAGCTTGCCGGCCTGGCCGTAGTCGCTGCCGTCCTCGAGCAGCACGCGCACCGGCAGTGCGCCGGCGCCCGCGGCGCCGTCACCACCCACGCGCTTGAGCTGGCCGCTCTCGACCGCGCGGCGCAGCCGCAGCACGTCGGTCGTCGACTGGGTGAAGTTCACGTACATCGGGTTGATCTGCTGGATCGTCGCGAGCTGCGTCGCGTCACCCTGGCCGACCAGCGCGCCCTCGGTGACGAGGGCGCGGCCGATGCGGCCCGAGATCGGCGCGGTCACGGTCGCGTAGCCAAGGTTGATCTGCGCGGTCTGCACGTTGGCGCGCGCGGTGGCCACGTCGGCCTCGGCGGTCTTCTGCGCCGCGACGGCGTTGACGTAATCCTGCTGGCTGATCGCGTTGGCCTCGACCAGCGGCTTGTAGCGGTCGGCCAGCGCCTTGGCCTGCGTCGCGCTGGCCTGCGAGCGCGCCAGCGCCGCCTGCGCGCTGGCCGCGCTCGCCTGGTACGGCGCCGGGTCGATGCGGAACAGCAGCTGGCCGGCCTTCACATCGGAGCCTTCGTTGAACACGCGCTTTTGCAGGATGCCGGCGGCGCGCGCCCGCACCTGCGCGACGCGCGAGGCCTCGAGCCGCCCCGGCAGCTCGGTCGCCAGACCCACCGCCTGCGGCGCGACCGTGATCACGCCGACCTCAACCGGCGGTGGCGCCGCGCTCGCGGCGCCGGAGGCCGCGCCCGCGGCGCCGCCCTCCTTCTGGCCGCAGGCGGCGAGCAGCGCGAGTGCGGCCCAAAGCGCGACGTGCACGGCGGCCTTGGTCAGGACAGGTTGCGACGCAGGCATGCGAGACCCTTCAAAAAGCAGAGGAGAAGGTGGCGCGGCGCGCCGACGGCGCACCCCTTGTTCGACGTGCGGCCACGGCGCGGATCGACATGGCAGGGCCGCCTTCTTGCGGTTAGTATACATACATCGTTGAATGTAAGAGCGCAACGGTTGCAGCGCAACAAGAGAGCATGGCCCGCCGAACGAAAGCCGAAGCGCAGGCTACACGCAGCCTGATCCTGGACACGGCCGAGCTGATATTCGATCGGCACGGCGTCTCGGGCACCTCGCTGCACGACATCGCCCAGGCCGCGGGCCTGACGCGCGGCGCGATCTACTGGCACTTCAAGGACAAGGCCGACGTCTTCAACGCGATGATGGCGCGCGCCACGCTGCCGCTCGAAGAGGCCGGCGGCGTGTGCGGTTTCGAGCGCGCCGACATCACGCTGTCACAGATGCGTGATGGCTTCGTCGAGGTGCTGCGCCGCGTGACGACCGACCCGCAGCTGCAGCGCGTGTTCGGCGTCGCGACGCTCAAGGTCGAGTACGTGGCCGAGCTGAGCGCGGTGCGCGAGCGCCACCTCGCGGTGCGCGACGCCTGCCTCGACGACGTCGAGCGCACGCTGCGCGCGGCGCGCCGGCGCGGCGAGCTGAACCGGCGCCTGCCGGCGCGCACCGCGGCGATCGGCTTGCACGCGCTGTTCGACGGCCTGCTGCGCAACTGGATGCTGACGCCGGGCGGCGGCTTCGACCTCGTGCGCACCGGCGCGCAGCTGATCGACGCCTACCTCGACAGCCTGCGCGCGCCCGCGCCGGCCCGCGCGCCGGCGCGAGCGCGGAAGGCCGCGCGTCAGGGCGCCGGCAGGCCGTAGTTCAGCGGCACCCAGACGTGGCCCTTGCCTTCGCTGCGCAAGGTGGCTCAGGTGCCGGCCTTCGCGAGGACCACCACCGAGACGCCGCGCGCCGGCGCGAGCGCGTCGGCGTTCTGGTACGAATGCGCGACGTTGCCGGGGAACGCGAGCACGTCGCCGGCCTCGAGCGCGTGGCGCTCGCCGGCCACCATCAGGTGCACGCGGCCGTCGAGGCAGGTGAAGAACTCGCGCGTGCCGGGCAGGTGCGGGAACTCGGTGTTGATCGAGGGACGAGGTTTGAAATCGCCGCAGGCGCCGGTGGACGGCGCCAACGGGACGTTCGCGACCCTGGACCGCTGAAGTCTGGAGGTTCCCGAAGGCGATGCTCACCCGGGTGCTGCGACCAGCACGTGCAGAAGCAACAGCACCAGCACGAACAGCAGCAGCGACAGTCCCTTCCAGAACGCCACTGGGTTGCGCTCGATCCACGGGGCGCGATTGCGGGCCAGGAACTCGCGGCTCGGGTGCCGCAGCTCGTGGACGAACTCGGACACCGAGTGATAGCGTCTGGCCGGGTCCGGGTGCACGGCCTTGCGCAGCACGCCGTCGATCCAGGCGGGGATCTCGCGCTCGGCGTCGAACGCCGGCCTGTAGCTCAGCTTCGACAACGCGGCGCGGCTGCGCAGGCGCGCCACCTCTGCACCGTATGGCAAGCGCCCTGTGAGCATCTGGTAGGCAATGACACCGAGCGAGAACTGGTCGGAGCGCGGCGTCCCGCCTTCGCCGACGAAGTACTCGGGGGCGGTGTACTGCTCGGTGCCGAGAATCTCTTCGCCGCGCTCCAGGCTGGACATCTCCGCCAGGCCGGCGACCCGCACGGCTCCGAAATCGATGAGCTTCACGACGCCGTTGATGTCGATCATGACGTTCTCGGGGCGCAGGTCCTGGTGCAGCATCTCCAGGCGGTGGAAGGCCCGCAGCCCGCGTGCGATCTGCTCGACAATGTCGCGCACCGCGTCGACCCGCGGCTTCGGGTGATCAAGCATCCACTGCGCCAGCGACTGGCCGTCGATGTATTCGCTGGCGACGTAGAGGTAGCCGCGGGCCCGCGTGGCCGGGTGCGCCTTCAGCACATGCGGGCTGTCGATGCGCCGCGCCACCCACTCCTCCAGCAGGAAGCGCTCGAGGTACGCGGGGTCGTCGCGCTGATCCGTCGATGGCGTCTTGATCGCGACGACCTGGCCCGTCGCGTCGTCGCGAGCCAAGTGGATGTGGCTGCGGTGGCTGACATGCAACTCGCGCAGGATGGTGTAGCCGTCGAACGCCATGCGCGGCTCGATCGGCGGCGGCAACGACAAGCGGCCCAGCTGCTCGAAGAGTTCATCCGCTTCGTGTTCCGGGACCTCGTCGATGCGAAGAATCTGCGCGCTCAGGTTGTCGTCGCTGCCGCGGCGCAGGGCCTCGTCAACGATGGCCTGCGCCGCGGCATCGAGGTTGTCGGTATGGCGTGCGATGGCCGCGGCGACGAAACCGGCGTCCATGTGCTCGTGCACGCCATCCGTCGTCATCAAGAACAACTCGCCCGGACTCACGGGAACGGCCAGGTAGTCGATGTCCACGTGCGGGTCGATGCCGAGCGCGCGCCCGAGAAACTCCTGCCCGCCGCCGACGTGCACGCGGTGATCGGTGGTCAATTGCTCCAGCGTGGCGTCAACCAGTCGGTAGACGCGGGTGTCGCCGACGTGGAAGATGTGCGCCGTTCGCGACTTCAGCACCAACGCGCTGAACGTGCAGACGTAGCCGCGATCCTGCTCGTAGCGGTACGGGCTGCGTTGCGTCTGCGCATGCAGCCACGAGTTGGTCGCGCTGACGACGCGCTCCACCGAGGTCTTCACCGACCATGCGTCGGGCGTGCAGTAGTAGTCGGCGAGGAAGCCGCCGACCGCGTACTGGCTGGCCTCCTGGCTCACCTCGCTGCTGCTGATGCCGTCGGCCAGCGCCAACGCGACACCCTTGGCACTCAACGCCGACGCGATTGGAACGGACGCACCGTGGAAGTCCTGCTGAGTGCTCTTGCGCCCCTTGTCGGACCACTGGCCGATCGAGACCTTCAGCGTGTCGCTCATCGGGCGGGCCGATCGCGCAGCGCCGCGCGATCGGCGTCGACTACGCGCCGAGGCGCTTCGGTGCCGTGCGCATGTGGGTCGAGTAGAGCGTCAGCCCGACGAAGGTGATGCCGCCCACCAGGTTGCCGATCACGGTCGGGATCTCGTTCCAGATGAAGTAGTCCGCGATCGAGAACTTGCCACCCAGCATCAAACCGGAAGGAAAGAGGTACATGTTGACGATGGAGTGCTCGAAGCCCATGTAGAAGAACACCATGATGGGCATCCACATCGCGATCACCTTGCCCGAGACGCTGGACGACACCATCGCGCCGACGACGCCGGTGGAGACCATCCAGTTGCAGAGCACGCCGCGAATGAACAGCGTCAGCATACCGGCGGCGCCGTGGGCCGCGTACCCCAGGGTGCGGGATTCCCCGATGCCGCCGATCTTCTCGCCGACGATGCTGGGCGGGGTGGTGAACCCGAACGTGAAGATGATGGCCATGAACACGGCCACCGTGAGCGCGCCGGCAAAGTTGCCGACGAAAACCAGCCACCAGTTGCGCAGCACGCCGCTCCAGGTGGCGCCTGGGCGCTTGTCGATCACCGCCAGCGGGCACAGGGTGAACACTCCCGTCAGCAGATCGAATCCGAGGAGGTACAGGATGCAAAAGCCCACCGGAAAGAGCACGGCGCCGGCGAGTGGCTGACCCGTCTGCACATTGATGGTCACGGCGAACGCCGCCGCCAGCGCCAGGATGGCGCCGGCCATGTAGGCGCGGATCACCGTATCGCGCGTCGACATGAAGATCTTGGATTCCCCGGCATCCACCATCTTCTTGACAAACTCCGTGGGTAACAGGTACGACATGCCAGTTCCTTTGGGTTGGGAGAACATCAGACGCAAAAAGACGCCGCGCTACGATAAACCCTGTTCGGTGCGCGCGAGCCGTCAAGCGGATTGACCTCGTCATTGAACAGATGGTCGGCCAACAATCGGCCACTTTGAGAGCTGCGATGCCAACTTCCAAGGTCCACCGTACGCGCTGCGTCGTTCCTGGCGCGCCCGCGAAACCGGCCGCGGCAACGGCGAAGACGCCCCACGCCGTGTCTCCCGCCGCGCTGATCGACGCGAAGATCGAGAGCCTGGGCGACTGGCGCGGCGCGCTGCTCGCGCGCCTGCGCGCCCTGATCAAGGAGGCCGACCCCGACGTCGTCGAGGAGTGGAAATGGAGCATCCCGGTCTGGTCGGACCACGGGCTGATCTGCACCGGCGAGACCTACAAGCGCGCGGTGAAGGCGACGTTCGCGAAAGGCGCTTCGCTGCCCGACCCGTCGGGCCTGTTCAACGCCAGCCTCGACGGCAACGTGCGGCGCGCGATCGATTTCCACGAAGGCAAGGCGCTCGACGAGAAGGCGCTGAAGGCGCTCTTCCGCGCGGCGGTGGCGTTCAACAAGTCGTCGGCGCGCGGTTAGCGTGCCGGCTCACGCCCCCGCGCGCTCGAACTTGAACACCGCCACGCTCGCGCGCAGGTTCGGCCAGCGCCGCACCGGTGCGCCGTTCTGGATGCCGAACGCGTCGAGGATGCGCAAGCCGTCCTTGCGCGCCAGCACCTCGAAATCGGCATAGGTGCCGACGCGGATGTTGGGCGTGTCGTACCACTGGTACGGCAGCACGCGCGTCACCGGCATGCGGCCGGCGGCCACGTGCAGCCGGTTCGGCCAGTGCGCGAAGTTCGGGAAGCTGACGATGCCGATGCGGCCGACGCGCGCGGTCTCGCGCAGCATGCGCTCGGTGTGGCGCAGGTGTTGCAGCGTGTCGAGCTGCAGCACCACGTCGAAGGTCTGGTCGTCGAACAGCGCCAGGCCTTCCTCGAGGTTGAGCTGGATCACGTCGACGCCGCGCTGCGCGCAGCCGAGCACGTTGGCGTCGGCGATCTCGATGCCGTAGCCGGTGCACTGGCGGTGCTCGCGCAGGTGGGCGAGGAACTCGCCGTTGCCGCAGCCGAGGTCGAGCACGCGCGAACCGGGCGGCACGAGTTCCGCAATCAGTGCCATGTCCTTGCGGTCAGACATGCCCGATCTCCGCCGCGATGTGGTCGAAGCGCGCGCGCAGCACACCGTGGTAGCGCGGGTCGTCGAGCAGGAACGCGTCGTGGCCGTGCGGCGCATCGATCTCGGCGTAGCTCACCTCGCGCCGGTGGTCGACGAGCGCCTTGACGATCTCGCGCGAGCGCGCCGGCGCGAAGCGCCAGTCGGTCGTGAAGCTGATGAGCAGGAACTTGGCAGCCGCGGGCGCGAACGCGGCGGTCAGATCGCCGCCGAATTCGCGCGCCGGGTCGAAGTAGTCGAGCGCGCGCGTGATCAGCAAATAGGTGTTGGCGTCGAAGTATTCGCTGAACTTGTCGGCCTGGTGGCGCAGGTAGCTCTCGATCTCGAACTCGACGCCCACGGTGCTGTAGCCGGGCGCGCCGGCCCTTCGCTCGCGGCCGAACTTCGCCTCCATCGCGTCGTCGCTGAGGTACGTGATGTGGCCGATCATCCGCGCCACGCGCAGGCCGCGGCGCGGCAGCGTGGCGTGCTCGTAGAAGTGGCCGCCGTGGAACTCGGGGTCGGTGACGATCGCGCGCCGCGCGACCTCGTTGAACGCGATGTTCTGCGCCGACAGGTTCGGCGCGGTCGCCACGGCGATGCAATGGCGCAACCGATCGGGAAAGCGCAGCGACCAGCTCAGCGCCTGCATGCCGCCCAGGCTGCCGCCGAGCACCGCGGCGAGTTGCTCGATGCCGAGCGCGTCGAGCAACCGCGCCTGCGCGTCGACCCAGTCCTCGACGGTGACGACCGGAAAGTCGGCGCCGTATGCGCGGCCGGTGTCGGGGTTCGGGTGCATCGGCCCGGTCGAGCCGAAGCACGAGCCCGGGTTGTTGACGCCGATCACGAAGAAGCGGTTCGTGTCGAGCGGCTTGCCGGGGCCGATCAGGTTGTCCCACCAGCCCTCGCTGCCGGCGAGCGGCGCGCCGTCGGGGCCGGGCTGCAGGCCGGCGACGTGGTGGCTCGCGTTGAGCGCGTGGCACACGAGCACCGCGTTGCTTCGATCGGCGTTCAGCGTGCCGTGGGTCTCGTAGACGAGCGTGTAGTCGCGCAGCGCGACGCCGCTGCGCAGCGGCAGCGGTGCCGCGAAATGCATCGACTGCGGGTGGACGACAGGGCCGACGGAACTCATGAACAAGGCTCAGCAACGAAAAACCCGGCGCCGCGAAAGCGGGACACCGGGTCGGTCGGGTCCAAAATCTTTAGCGGAATTTATAAGGCGCCCGCAAGCCGGAACAAATCGGCGCCGTGCGGCAGTATAGCGGCGCCTCTCGGCACCTCACCGCGCCGACGTGTCCGGATCCGGCGCGCAGCGCGGCGCTCGCGCGGCTATCGTGCTGCCATGTCGAACACCGCCTTTCGCCGCCTCGCCTGGTCGAACCTGGCCGCGCAATCCGCCGAACAAACCAGCCTCGCCGCGGTGCCGATGGTCGCGGTGCTCGCGCTCGGCGCGGGCGCGGCGCAGACCGGCCTGCTGTCGGCGGCGCAGACGCTGCCGTTCCTGCTGATGTCGATCCCCGCCGGCCTGCTCGCCGACCGCCACTCGCGCCGCAACCTGCTCGTCGCCGCCGAGGCGCTGCGCGCGCTGTCGCTGTTCGCGCTGGCGTGGCTCGCGTTCGCGGGGCAGCTGTCGATCGAGTGGCTCGCGCTGCTCGGCTTCGTCGGCGCGACCGGCACCGTCGCGTTCAGCGTCGCCGCGCCGTCGCTGGTGCCGGCGCTGGTGCCGCGCGAGCAGTTGCCGGGCGCGAACGCGCGGCTCGAGATCGCGCGCAGCATCGCGTTCGCGGGCGGGCCGGCACTCGCCGGTGCGCTGGTCGGCTGGGCCGGCGGGCCGCCGGCGTTCGTGTTCGCGCTGGCGCTGTCGTGCCTCGCGGTCGCGACGCTGCGCACGCTGCCCGACCCGCCGCGCCCGGCGCTGCCGCCGCGCCATGTGCTGCACGAGTTGCCAGGGCCACGAAGGGGCCTCTTCGAGTCCCTGGGCGCGCGCCTGATCTGGCGCCACGCGCTGCTGCGCCCGATCATGTGGACCGCGGTGGTGTGGAACATCACCTGGTTCGTGCTGCAGGCCGCCTACGTGCCGTATGCGGTGACGGTGCTCGGGTTGAGCGCAGCCAGCGTCGGCAGCACGCTCGCGGCGTACGGCGCCGGCATGGTGCTGGGCGCGCTGCTCGCCTCGCGGCTGATGCGCGCGCTGAGCTTCGGCAGCGCGGTCGTCGTCGGCCCGCTGTTCTCGGCCGCGGCCGGGCTGGTGATGCTCGCGACGCTGTGGTGGCCGAGCGGCGTGCTCGCGGCGGCGTCGTTCTTCCTGTTCGGTGCCGGCCCGGTGCTGTGGGTGGTGGCGTCGACGACGCTGCGCCAGACCGTCACGCCGGCGCCGATGCTCGGGCGCGTCTCGGCGCTGTTTCTCACCGTCAACGCCGGCTCGCGGCCGGTCGGCGCGGCGCTCGGCGCGACGATCGCGGCGCTGCTGCCGGGGCGCGCCGGGCTCGAGGCGTGCCTGGGCGTGGTCGCGCTCGGCTTCGTGGTGCAGGCGCTGGTGATCGTCGCCTCGCCGCTGCTGCGGCTGCAGCGGCTGCCCGAGGCGGTGGCCTGAGAGACTTGGAGGCCGAGAGGCGCGAGCGCGCGACGCGGGTATAACGAGGCGCTTCGCGCTTTCGCTGCCGCCGCCGTGCGCGGCTCCTCGCTCCGATGTCGATCCCCGCCCGTCTCGCCGCCCTGCTGCTCCTCGCGCTGTTCGCGCTCGCGCCGACGCGCGCCGACGACACCGACAGCGTGCTCGATGCGGCGCGCCTGAAGGTCGAATCGATCCAGCAGGCGCTGAAGAACGGCGACGGCCTCAGCGACGCCCAGATACAGCGTCTGCGCAGCGACGCGCTCGCGACGCAGGCGAGCGCGACCGAGATCGCCGGCCGGCTCGCGCCCGATCTCGCCGGCCTCGACGCGCGCGCCGCCGAGCTCGGCACGCCGGCCGCGGGCACGAAGGAAGACCCGGACGTCACCGCGCAACGTGCCGCGCTCGCGAAGAGCCGCAGCGCGCTCGACGGCCAGCTCAAGCTCGCGCGGCTGCTCGCGGTCGAGGGCGACCAGCTCGCCGCGCAGGCCTGGGCGCTGCGCCGCTCGCAGTTCCAGGCGCGCTTGGGCGAGCGCACCGATTCGATCCTCGCCGGCCCGTTCTGGAACGAACTGAGCGACGACCTGCCGCGCGACACGCAGCGCCTCGCCGCACTCGGCGCCGAGCTCGACACGGCCGCGCGCAAGACGCCGCCGGCGGCCTGGATCGCGATCCCGCTCGCGCTCGCCGCGCTGGCCTGGGCGCTGCGCCGGCTGCAGCGGCGCGCCTGGCGCTGGCTCGAGACCGGCGCGCCGCCCGGCCGGCTGCGGCGCTCGCTGCACGCGCTGGCCGCGGTCGTCCGCTGGACGGCCACCGCCGGTGCACTGGCGCTCGCGCTGCACGCGCTGCTCGACTGGAACGGCGGCCTCGCCGCGCCGAACCAGATGCTGCTGACGCAGCTCGTCGGCATGCTGTGGTTCTGCGGCTTCCTCTACGGCCTGACGAACGCGCTGATCTGCGCGCGCCGGCCGTCGTGGCGGCTGCCGCCGCTGCCCGACACGGTGGCCGCCGCGCTGCGCTGGTTCCCGCTCCAGCTGACGCTGGCGACGCTCGTCAGCTGGCTCGCCGAGCGGCTCGCGGTGCTCGTCAACGCGAGCCTGTCGATGACGGTCGCGGTCAACTGCGTTGTCGCGCTCGCGCTCGGGCTGGTGGTGGTGCGCGCGCTGATGCGCGGCGAGCGGCTGTGGCGCGTCGAGCTCGCGAAAGAGTCGGCCCGGCCGCGGCCGATCGCGCTGGCGATCGTCGCCGGGCTGAACTGGCTCGTGCTCGCCGCGGCGGTGGTGTGCCTGCTCGCCGGCTACGTCGCGTTCGGCAGCTTCGCGATCAAGCAGGTGGTGTGGGCCGGCATCGTGCTCGCCGCGACCTACCTGCTGTGCGCGCTCGTCGACGATGCGCTGATGGCCTGGCTCGGCCACCATCACCAAGCCGAAACGGCCGGCGCCGCGGCGCCGCGGCCGGCAAAGTTCGCGGTGCTGGCCTCGGGCGTGCTGCGGCTGTCGCTGGTGCTGTTCGCGATGATGCTGCTGCTGATGCCGTTCGGCGAAGGCCCGGCCGATCTGCTGCGGCGCAGCGGCCAGTGGGGCGAGGGGCTGGCGATCGGCGAGTTCAAGCTGCAGCCCGGCGCGGTGCTGCAGGCGCTGCTGGTGCTGCTGCTCGGCCTCGGCGCGGTGCGCGTGCTGCGCGCCTGGCTCGCCGACCACTACCTGCCGACGACCGCGCTCGACGCCGGCATGCAGTCGTCGGCGACCTCGCTGTTCGGCTACGCCGGCGTGGTGGTGGCGGTGTCGTTCGCGATGTCGGCGATGGGCGTCGGCCTCGAGCGCATCGCGTGGGTCGCGAGCGCGCTGTCGGTGGGCATCGGCTTCGGCCTGCAGGCGGTGGTGCAGAACTTCGTCTCGGGGCTGATCCTGCTGGCCGAGCGGCCGGTGAAGGTGGGC
Organism: Burkholderiaceae bacterium; assembly: GCA_035554275.1. Lineage (GTDB taxonomy): Bacteria > Pseudomonadota > Gammaproteobacteria > Burkholderiales > Burkholderiaceae_C > LMDS01. Next base: position 391 of record DATMIN010000092.1, on the reverse strand, counting down.
GACTGGGTCTCGCTCGGCGGCGTCGAAGGCGACATCCGGCGCATCAACGTGCGGGCGACCGAGATCCAGATGGGTGACCATTCGACCGTGATCGTGCCGAACTCGGAGTTCATCACGAAGACCGTGCGCAACATCACGATGGCCAACTCGCTCGGCCTGGTCCAGATCAAGCTGCCGATGCCGCTCGACACCGATGTCGAGCGCGTGCGCAGCCTGATGCTCGAGGCCTTCCAGGCGCACGCCGACGTGCTCGACACGCCGGCGCCATCGGTCGCGCTGGACGGCATCGACGCGATCGGCATCACCTTCAATGCGACCGGCTTCGTGGCCTCGCCGCGGCTCTCGTACAACGTGCGCAGCACGCTGCTGTTCGAGGTGCTGACGCGGTTGC
>DATMIN010000091.1:0-3440 GCA_035554275.1 Burkholderiaceae bacterium | reverse complement strand
TCCATGTCGTACGGCTGCAGCAGCGCGCAGCCCTGCGAGCCCCAATATTCCTGCAACGTGAGGATGATCTGCTGGAAGGTGAGCATCGGTCCGCGGCGCGCGTAAACCGGCGATTCTAGAGGGCCGGTGTCGCGGCGGCGGCCCGTGCGCGCCGCGCGGCGAGCGCCCGCCACGCGAGCACGATCGCGCCCAGCGCCCACAGCGGCGAAAGGCCGAACGCGCTCGCCCAGCGCGCGAACGGCGTCGCTCCGGTGCGGCCCTGCACCGTCGCGTCGAGCACGCCCTGCGTGAAGCGCGGCAGCGACGCCGTCACGCGGCCGGCGTGGTCGATCACCGCGGTCGCGCCGGTGTTGGTGGCGCGCAGCATCGGGCGCTGGAATTCGAGCGCGCGCATCCGCGAGATCTGCAGGTGCTGGTCGCTCGCGATCGTGTCGCCGAACCAGCCGATGTTGCTGATGTTCGCGAAGATCGTCGGCGCGCTCGCGTCGTCGCTGAAGCGCGCCGCGAGCTCCTCGCCGAACAGGTCTTCATAGCAGATGTTGGCGCCGATGCGTTCGGGCCCGACGTTGAAGCTCGGCGCGCCGACCGGGCCGCGGTTGAAGTCGCCGAGCGGGATGTTCATCAGCGCGACGAACCAGTGGAAGCCGAGCGGCACGAACTCGCCGAACGGCACCAGGTGGTGCTTGTCGTAGCGGTAGAAGCCACCGGGCTGCGTGGCGGTGGCGGCCGCGAGGCCGGCCGCCGAGTTGGTGTAGCCCACCACCTCGTCGCCGAGGGGCAACCCGAGCAGCGCGGCCTGGTCGCCGCGCTGGAAATGATCGGTGATCGCGACCCAGTAGTCGGGGTCGAGCTGGCTCGGCAGCAGCGGGATCACGGTCTCGGGCGCGACGACGAGCCGGCCACGCGCGGCGAGCAATTGGTCGCGCGTCCACTCGAGCGACTGCGGCATCAGATCGACCGCGAACTTCTCGTCCTGCGCGACGTTGCCCTGCAGCAGCGTCACCGAAAGCGTCGTGCCGGGCTGCGAGAAGCGGCCGGCACCGCTCAGCGCGAGCACGAGCAGCACGCCGGCGAGCACGCCGATCGGCGCGATCCGAGACATGACGCGGCCGTCGCGCCAGCCGAGCGCGAGCCACGCGGCGAGCGTCGCGGCGACGGCGCCGAGGCCGTAGACGCCGACCCATGGCGCAAGCGCCGCCAGCGGTCCGTCGACGTGCGCGTAGCCGCTCGCGAGCCATGGGAAGCCGGTGAAGATCACGCCGCGCGCCAGCTCGGCGAGCAGCCACGCCGCGCCGAACAGCAGCGCATCGAGCCCGGCGCGGCCGCTGCGCCAACGCGCGAACGCGGCCAGCGCCGCGGCGAGATACAGCGACAGGAACGCGCTCAGCCCGACGATCGCCAGCACCGCGAGCGGCGCCGCCAGCCCGCCGTAGGTGTGCAGGCTGATGAAGAGCCACCAGGTGCCGGCCGTCAGCCACGCGGTGCCGAACGCCAGGCCGATCGCGGCGGCGCGCCACGGCGACGCGGTTGCGACCAGCCGCGCCAGCAGCGCCAGCGCCAGCAGGTGCAGCGGCCAGGTCGCGGTGTGGACGAAGACGAGGCTGTGCGCCGCGCCGAGCAGAGCCGCGGCGAACGGTGCGGCCGCACGCGACCGGCCCGCCGATCGCGTCAAGCGCCGTCCGCCTTGCCCTCGGGCTCGGGCGCGCGCGTGACCTTGAACCAGCGCACCGCGCCGCCGCGCGCGAGCATCACCGAGAACACGAGGCCGTCCATCGTCACCGATTCGCCGCGCCGCGGCACGCGGCCGAGCTCTTGTGCGACCAGGCCGCCGATGCTGTCGAAGGTGTCGTTCGGCAGCAGCGTGCCGAAGGTCTCGTTGACGGCGCTGATGTCGGTGTCGCCGGCGACGCGCTGGCTGCCGTCGGCCAGCGTGTAGATGCCGGAATCGGCATCGCGGTCGTCGAACTCGTCCTCGATCTCGCCGACGATCTCTTCCAGCACGTCCTCGATCGTGATCAGGCCGGCGGTGCTGCCGAACTCGTCGATCACGATCGCGAGGTGGTTGCGGTTCGAGCGGAAGTCGCGCAGCAGCTCGTTCAGGCCCTTCGATTCGGGCACGAACACCGCCGGGCGCAGCAAGGTGCGCAGGTTCAGGTCGGGCGAGCGCTGCAGCTTCAGCAGGTCTTTCGCCATCAGGATGCCGATCACGTTCTCGCGCCGGCCCTCGAACACCGGGAAGCGCGAGTGGCCGGTGGCGATCACGACATGCAGCAGCTCGTCGTACTCGGCCTCGATGTCGAGCTGATCCATCCGCCCGGCCGGCACCATCACGTCGCCGGCGCTCATGTCGGCCATCCGGATCACGCCCTCGAGCATCATCCGCGACTCGGGCGCGATCAGCGACTTGTGCTCGGCGTCGGCGAGCGATTCCATCAGCTGGTCGCGCGAGTCGGGCCCGGGCGCGATCAGCTCGATCAGCTTCTGGAACAGCGTGCGGCGAGCCGCCGGTCGCCCGGCATGGGCGTCGCCCCGCACGCGGGGGCGACCGGAATGCGGCTCGGGCATCGCGCGGTGGGCGGAGAGTTCAGGACCGACTAGCTTAACTGAAGGGCGTTGCGCGGCAGGCGATGCGGCCTTGACACGTCTGCTACCTTGCAGAACAGTCACAGACCCCCATCTGCTCCCGCTCCCGCTCGCGACCCTCTTTCAAGGCTTACCACTCATGGCATTGATCCCCGCCACCATCCTCACCGGCTTCCTCGGCTCGGGCAAGACGACGCTGCTCAAGCGCGTGCTGACCGAGGCGCACGGCCAGAAGATCGCCGTGATCGAAAACGAGTTCGGCGACGAGAACATCGACAACGAGATCCTGGTGCAGGACTCGAAAGAGCAGATCATCCAGCTCAACAACGGCTGCGTCTGCTGCTCGATCCGCGAAGACCTGCGCACCACGCTGGCCGATCTGGCCGAGAAGAAGCGCAAGGGCGAACTCGATTTCGACCGCGTCGTGATCGAGACCACCGGCCTGGCCGACCCCGGTCCAGTGGCGCAGACCTTCTTCATGGACGACGAGATCGCCGAGTCCTACCTGCTCGACTCGGTGCTGACGCTGGTCGACGCCAAGCACGGCAACCAGCAACTCGACGACCGCCAGGAAGCGCGCCTCCAGATCGGCTTCGCCGATCAGATCTTCCTGTCCAAGACCGACCTGGTCGACGCCGCCGAAACCGAGGCATTGATGCACCGCGTCAAGCACATGAACCCGCGCGCGCCGCTGCGCAAGGTGCACTTCGGCGAGGTGCCGCTGGCCGAGGTGTTCGACCTGCGCGGCTTCAACCTCAACGCCAAGCTCGACATCGACCCCGACTTCCTCAAGGCCGACGAGCACGAGCACCACGACCACGACCATGACCACGAGCACGGCGAACACTGCGACCACC
>DATMIN010000090.1:0-2283 GCA_035554275.1 Burkholderiaceae bacterium | reverse complement strand
GGCAGAAACGGAAACCAATATCGCGACGATCAGGGCCATGATGAGCGTGGTTCGCCAGCTCATGGCCAATCCGGATCTGCAGGCCGCCCAGGTCGCGCAGGACGCCATCAAGACGCAACGCATCGTCCAGCGCGCGCTCTTCGGCGCGCACTACCCAGCCTGAGCGCAGCGATCCCGGTTTTCCACCCGCGAGCGCCGCTACCGACGCCGCCGCATCTTTGCTTCCCACTCGTCACAATGACCTGGAGACTGACATGACCACGATCAACACCTGCAAGCCCCGTTTTCAATGGGCACGCCTGGCCGCCGCAGCGAGCCTGACGCTGGTTACCGCTTTCGGCGCCTGGGCGCTCGCCCCGCTCGACTCCGACCGCGAGCCGGATCGCATCGAGTGGTGGCAGGTCTCGTCGAAGCTGGGCGCGCTGCCCAAGGCCAAGGCCGGCACGAAAGTGGGTGGCGTGGCCAAGACCTTGACCAACGAATACTGGCGCCTCTTGGGCGAGGGCTACACGAAGGGCGGCAAGGCCGCTGGCGTCAGCGTGGACCTGCAGGCCGCACAGAGTGAAGGCGACCAACTCGGGCAACTGGCCATCGCCGAGAACATGCTGACGAAGGGCTACTCGGTGCTGCTGGTGTCGCCGCAAAGCGATGCGAACCTGCAACCTGCCGTGGACGCGGCGGCCAAGGGCAAGGTGCCCGTGGTCAACGTCAACGACGCCGTGATTCCCTCGGCCACGCACTATGTCGGCAACGTGCAGCGCGACAACGGCGTGCGCGCGGCCCGCTGGTTCATCCAGAACAAGGCGAGCGGCGGCAAGCTCGCGGTGATCGAAGGCATGGCAGGCGTCTACGCCGCGGTTCAGCGCACCGAAGGCTTCAAGACCACCATCGGCAAGGAGTCTGGCAAGTTCACCGTGGTGGCCAGCGTGCCGGGCAACTGGGACCGCCAGCTGTCCTTTGATGCCGCCACCAACATCCTTCAACAGCACCCTGACCTGGTCGGCTTCTACTGCAACAACGACACCATGGCGCTGGGCGTGGTCGAGGCCGTCAAGGCCGCCGGCAAACTCAAGCAGGTGGCGGTGATCGGCACCGACGGCATCGGCGATGCCTACAAGTCGATCCTCGCGGGCGAACTCACCGGCACGGTCGACTCCTTCCCGGTGCTGACAGGCGAGGTGGCGATGGACGTGGCGTTGCGTCTGCTGGCCGGCCAGAACCTGCCGCGCGTGGTGGCCACGCCGCAGGCGCTCATCACGAAGGCGAACTACAACCGCTACAAGGGCACCGAAGAAGCCCAACGCAAGGCGCTCATCGAAGACGGCAGCATGGCCGGCAAGTGAGAACTTGCCCTGGCGCCCCATGACCGCCGCCCCTTACGCACTCGAGTTGCGGGACATCAGCAAGCAGTTTCCCGGTGTGAAAGCGCTGAGTTCTGTGGCGTTGCGAATCAACCCGGGCGAGATTCACGCGCTGGTCGGCGAAAACGGCGCGGGCAAGAGCACTCTGCTGAAGATCCTGGCGGGCAGCCTGCAGCCCGACGAAGGCGAGATGCTGATCGGCGGGCGCCAGGCCAGGTTGACCAGCCCGAAGGCCGCGCGCAGCGCCGGCATCGCCATGATTCACCAGGAACTCCAGCTGGTGCCCGAACTGGATGTGGCACAGAACATGTTCCTGGGTGCACCACGCACCCGCTTCGGCCTGCTGCTGGACCACGCTTTGATGCGCGCCCGGGCCCGCGAAGTCCTGCTCGATCTGGACCCGACCCTGGACGTGCGCCTGCCGGTGAAGGCGCTCAGCGTCGCGCAGCGGCAGCTCGTGGAGATCGGACGCGCACTGCTGGCCGATGCCCGTGTGATTGCGATGGACGAGCCCACCTCGAGCCTGGCGCCGGCCGAGTTCACCAAACTGCTGGTGCTGATGCGAAAACTGGCGGCGCGCGGCGTGGCCATCGTCTACGTGTCGCACAAGTTCGACGAGATCTACGCCGCCTGCGGCCGCGCCACCGTGTTGCGGGATGGCACGCTCGTCAAAGAGGTGGCGCTGGCCGACACGCCAGCGCCTGAGCTTGTCGCGCTGATGGTCGGGCGCGAGGTGGCCGCCACCAAGCGCCGCGCGGTGAACGTCGGTGACGTGCTGCTGGAGGCGCGCGGCCTGAGCTGGGGCAGCCGGGTGCGCGATGCGTCGCTGCAGGTCCGGCGCGGCGAGATCCTGGGCATTGCAGGCCTCGTCGGCGCGGGCCGCACCGAGCTCGTCAAGCTGCTGGCCGGTGCCGAAAAGCCC
>DATMIN010000089.1:0-4391 GCA_035554275.1 Burkholderiaceae bacterium | reverse complement strand
CAGCGGCCCCGACAGCACCCCGTTCAACGCGCGCGTCAACCAGGTGCTGAAATTCGAGGGACTCGAGCGCCAGCAGGCGACGGAGGCCGGCCCGGGCGACATCGTGCTGATCAACGGCATCGAAGACATCGGCATCGGCGTGACCCTGACCGACATCGAGCAGCCACTGCCGCTGCCGATGCTGAAGGTCGACGAGCCGACCCTGACGATGAACTTCTGCGTCAACAACTCGCCGCTCGCCGGCCGCGAAGGCAAGTACGTGACCAGCCGCCAGCTCTGGGACCGCCTGCAGCGCGAGCTGCAGAGCAACGTCGCGCTGCGCGTCAAGGAGACCGACGAAGACGGCATCTTCGAGGTCATGGGCCGCGGCGAACTGCACCTGACGATCCTGCTCGAGACGATGCGCCGCGAGGGCTACGAGCTGGCCGTCAGCAAGCCGCGGGTCGTGTTCCGGATCGAAGGCGAGGATCGTCTCGAGCCGATCGAGGCAGTCACCGCCGACGTCGAAGACCAGCACCAGGGCGCCGTGATGCAGGCGATGGGCGAGCGCAAGGCCGAGCTCGTCAACATGGAGCCGGACGGCATGGGCCGCGTGCGGCTCGACTACAAGATCCCCGCGCGCGGCCTGATCGGGTTCCAGAACGAGTTCCTGAACCTGACCCGCGGCACCGGCCTGATCAGCAACATCTTCGACAGCTACGAGCCCTACAAGGGCGAGATCGAAGGCCGCAAGAACGGCGTGCTGATCAGCCAGGACGACGGCGAGGCGGTGACGTATTCGCTCGGCAAGCTCGACGACCGCGGCCGCATGTTCGTGAAGGCCGGCGACCCGTTGTACGAAGGCATGATCATCGGCATCCACTCGCGCGACAACGACCTCGTCGTCAACGCGGTGCGCGGCAAGCAGCTCACCAACTTCCGCGTCTCGGGCAAGGAAGACGCGATCAAGATCACGCCGCCGATCATCCTGACGCTCGAGTACGCGGTCGAGTTCATCGCCGACGACGAGCTGGTCGAGATCACGCCGAAATCGATCCGCATTCGCAAGCGGCACCTGAAGGAGCACGATCGCAAGAAGGCGTCGCGCGTCGGCGCCTGATCGGTCGACGGCAAACGAAGCGGCCCTGCGGGGCCGTTTTGCATGCTCGAGCCGCATGCAGGCGATGCCGAATGATCGTTTGCACGCCGGGTGCGGGATCGCGAACATGCGGTCCATGCCTTCGCTTTTTGCATCCATCTTCGTGCCGCCGCGCGGCGCTGCCGACGGGGCCGACCTGATCGAGCTGGTCGACGGCCGGCGCGTCGCGCTGCGCCCGGTGAACCCGCAGGATGCCGCGGCCGCACGCGCCTTCGTCGACGCGCTGTCGCTGACCTCGCGCTACCGGCGCTTCCACTTCGGGCTGCGCGAGTTGTCGCCGGAAGCATCGCGCGCGATGACCGAGATCGACCAGCAGCATCACGTGGCATTCGCCGCCCGGCCGGTCGGATCGCCGACGATCGTCGCCGACGCGCGCTACGTGATGCGCGCCGACAGCGCGGCGGCCGAGTTCGCGATCGCCGTGGCCGACGACTGGCAAGGCGCCGGCCTCGGCCGCGCGCTGCTCGTGCGGCTCGCCGCGCATGCGCGCGCCCACGGTGTGCGGTGCCTGTTCGGCGACGTGCTCTGGGGCAACAGCGCGATGATCGGCCTGGCGCGCCAGCTCGGCGCGCAGCTCCGGCGCAACCCGGGCGATTCGACCGTCGTGCGGGCCGAGTTCGGGTTCGACCTGCCGGGCGCGAGTCCTGTCGTTGCGCCAGCCTGCGCGCCCGTGTCGGCCTCCTGAACGTTCGCGCGGTCCTGCACATCGAGCCGCGGGCGTTCGACATCACCACGAGCATCGGCCTGGCGTTCTATCAAGGCGACGCGACGAGCGCCGAGACACTCGTGAAACAGGCCGACGGGATGCACGATCACTGACGCAACAAGCCTTGCGGCGCGAGCGTAGGCCCGCTCCTACCGGGGTGGCGGCGGCCCACCGACAGACGCCGACCGTGCGGGTGCGAGACTGGCCTTCCGAGCCATTGCGAAGGAGCGCCGCCATGCTGCGACACCTCGACGACCTCAACGGCTACTCGCTGCGCGCGACCGACGGCGACATCGGCACCGTCAAGGACTGCTACTTCGACGACGAGCGCTGGACCGTGCGCTACCTCGTCGTCGAGACCGGCACCTGGCTCGCGAGCCGCAAGGTGCTGATCGCGCCGGCTTCGGTCGGCACGCCCGACGACGAGGCGCGGGCGCTGCCGGTGACGATCACGCGCGAGCAGGTGCGCAACAGCCCCGACATCGACACCGACAAACCGGTCTCGCGCCAGCACGAGATCGACTACCTGCGCTACTACGGCTATCCCGCGTACTGGGACAGCGCGAGCCTGTGGGGCGCCGGCGCGCTGCCCGGGATGATGATGCCCGAGAGCGGGCTGATGGTGCCCACCGGCGTCGGCGTGCGCGAGACCGACGCGGCCCTCGCCGCCGAGGCCGCGGCGGCGCATGCCGACGACGACCCGCACCTGCGCTCGTGCAACGACGTGACCGGCTACCACCTGAAGGCGCAGGACGGCGAGATCGGCCGCGTGCAGGGCTGGATCGTCGACGAGCAGGGCTGGGCGATCCGCTACCTCGTGGTCGAGACCGGCCACTGGTGGAACGGCCACAAGGTGCTGATCGCGCCGTCGTGGATCACCGATGTGAGCTGGGCCGAGCGCGTGGTCGCGGTCTCGATGACGCAGGACGCGGTGCGCGACGCGCCCGAGTGGGAGTCGGCCCGCCCGCCGGACCGCGCGCACGAGGTGGAGATCTACCGCCACTACGATCGCACCGGCTACTGGTAGGCGCGGCAGGCGCAGCGGCAGCAGAATGCCGCTGCGGCGGCCGGCGACCGGCCTGCGGGAGATGCGCGATGCCACAACAACGACTCTGGGCCGGCGCCAGCGGCTACGCCTTCAAGGAATGGAAGGGCAGCTTCTATCCCGAGAAGATCGCGCCCGAGGCGATGCTCGCGTGGTACGCCGAGCGGCTGCCGACAGTCGAGATCAACAACACCTTCTATCAGATGCCGAAGGTCACGGTGCTCGAGCACTGGGCCCACGCCACGCCCGAGGCGTTCCGCTTCGCGATCAAGGCCTCGCGCCGCATCACGCACGAGGCGCGGCTCGCCGCCGACAAGGCCGCCGATTCGGTCGCGTACCTGTACAAGAACCTCGAGGCGCTCGGCCCCAAGCGCGGGCCGGTGCTGTTCCAGTTGCCGCCGTTCCTCAAGCAGGACCTGCCGCGCCTGCAGGAATTCCTGGCGCTGCTGCCCGACGATCACCGCGCGGCGTTCGAGTTCCGCCACGACAGCTGGTTCGACGATGCGGTGTATGCGACGCTGCGATCTGCCGGCGCCTCGCTGTGCTTCTCGGAGCGCGAGGATCAGTCGGCGCCGCCGCTCGTCGAGACGGCGCCGTGGGGCTACGTGCGGCTGCGGCTCGAGAACTACTCCGAGGCTGATCTCGCCGCGTGGTCAGCGCGCCTTGCGGCGACGCAGTGGCAGGACGTGCACGTGTACTTCATGCACGAGCCGACCGCGCCCGGCTTTGCTGCGGCGCTGCTGAAACACCGAGCGCCTTGAGGCCCGCGGCGAGGGTCTGCTTGCAGCCCCAGTAATCGGCCCACGGGTCGACCGACTGGAACGACAGGTGTTCGCGCGCGGTGCGCACCGTCCACTGATCGCTGCGCTTCAACGTGGCCAGCGCGTCCCACGCGATCGGCATCGAGACACCCAAGCCGGGCCGCGAGCGGGCCGAGAACGCGGCGGCCGTCGTCGCGCCGTGGTTGTTGCGCAGGTAGTCGACGAAGATCTTGCCGACGCGGTTGCCGGCACCGCTCTTCGCGACGAAGCGCTGCGGGATGACGCGCGCGAGGTGCTGCACGGCGGCCTGCGCGAAGGCCTTGACGGTGTCGAAGTCGTCGCGCGGGGTCAGCGGCACCACCACGTGCAGGCCCTTGCCGCCGCTGGTCTTCAGCCAGCTCTGCAGGCCGAGTTCCTGCAACAGGCCGCGCACCAGCGCCGCGCCTTCCTGCACGCGCTCCCAGCGTTCGCCTTCGCCGGGATCGAGGTCGAAGATCACGCGGTCGGGTCGGTCGATCTTGCGCGTCGTCGAATTCCAGGTGTGGAACTCGATCACATTCATCTGCGCCGAGGCGATCAGCGCCTTCTTCGTCGGCACCTCGAGCAGCGGTGCGTGGCCGGGCCAGAGCGCGGCATCGAGCTCCTTCACGTCGGCGATCTGCAGCGGCTCGACGTGCTTCTGGAAGAACAGCTCGCCACCCACACCGTTCGGCCCGCGCACCAGCGAGCACGGCCGGCCCT
>DATMIN010000088.1:0-2663 GCA_035554275.1 Burkholderiaceae bacterium | reverse complement strand
TGAGCGCGAGCCGGTGCGCGCCGACCAGTTGCTGGTGCAGCGCGCCCTCGCGCCGACGCGCTCGGCCGCCCAGCGGCTGATCGACGCCGGTGCGGTGCGCTGGCTCGGCCCGAAGGGCTGGGCGTTGCCGCGCAAGGCCGGCGAGGATCTGCCGGCCGACTGCGAGGTCGAGGTCACCGATGACGCCGAGCTGCGCTACGCGTCGCGCGGCGGCCTGAAGCTCGAGGCCGCGCTCGCGCACTGCGGTATCGACGTGGCGGGCGCGAACGCGCTCGACATCGGCCAGAGCACCGGCGGCTTCACCGACGTGCTGCTGCAGCGCGGCGCGTTGCGCGTCGTCGGGCTCGACGTCGGCCGCGGCCAGCTCGCGGCGGCGCTCGCGAGCGATGCGCGCGTTGTCTGCCACGAGGGCATCAATGCGCGCGACGTGACGGGCAGCGAGTTCGCGCAGGCCGAGCCGGTCAAGTCGTTCGGCATCGTTGTCGCCGATCTGTCGTTCATCACGCTGACCCACGTGCTGCCCACGATCGCCGCCTACCTGGCGGACGACGGCAACGCGGTGCTGCTGGTCAAGCCGCAGTTCGAGCTCCAGCCCGAGGACATCGGCAAGGGCGGCATGGTCAAGCACGCGTCGGCGTATCCGCGCGTCGAGACGCGCATTCGCGATGCCTGCCGGGCGCTCGACCTGGAGGTCCAGCGCTACTTCGAAAGCACCGTGGCCGGCGGCGACGGCAACCGCGAGTTCTTCGTCTGGGCCCGGCAAGCGCTGGGCGTGCCATCACCCGCACCGACGCCGCCGAAGAAGAAGCCAACACACCGAGGAGAGGCGCCATGACGGCAGCCCGCGTTCCGATCAGTTTCGAGTTCTTCCCCCCCAACACGCCGGTCGGCGACGAGAAGCTGCGCGGCGTCGTGCAGGAGCTTGGCGCGCTGCAGCCCGAGTTCTTCAGCGTCACCTACGGCGCCGGCGGCTCGACGCGGGAGAAGACGCTCGCGACCGTCGTCGCGATCGCCGAGGCGGGGTTCGAGGCCGCGCCGCACCTGTCGTGCGTCGGCACCACGCGCGAGAGCCTGGGCGAGATCCTCGACACCTACCGCGCGCGCCAGATCCGCCGCGTCGTCGCGCTGCGCGGCGACATGCCCAGCGGCACGCACCGCGGCGGCGACTTCCGCTACGCCGCCGACCTGGTCGCGTTCATCCGCGAGACGCAAGGGGCCGACTGGCACATCGAGGTCGCGGCCTACCCCGAATACCACCCCGAGCAGCGCTACGCGGCGCGCGACCTGCAGCACTACGTGGCGAAGATCAATGCCGGCGCGAGTTCGGCGATCACGCAGTTCTTCTTCAACCCCGACGCGTATTTCCACTTCGTCGACGAGACCCGCAAGCTCGGCGCGACCGCGCCGGTCGTGCCGGGGATCATGCCGTTCCACAACTTCGCGAAGATCGCGCAGTTCGCGGCGCGCGACGGCATCGAGATCCCGCGCTGGGTGGCGCTGAAGATGGAAGGCTTCCACGACGACGCGGCCTCGGTGCGCGCGTTCGGCATCGACGTGGTCGCGCAGCTGTGCGAGCGGCTGATCCGCGGCGGCGCGCCGGGGCTGCACTTCTACACGATGAACCAGGCCGCGCTGACGCGCGAAGTCTGCGCGCGCCTGGGCGTCGCGCCGGCGTAGCGGTCGTCGCGCGCGATCAGGCGTCGGGGCGCTGCCACATCACGCCGTCCTCGGTCAGCATCGCGTCGAGCGGCGGGTCGAGCGGGCCCGCGCGCAGCAGCGGCAGGAAGCCGTGCGTGAAGCTCACGCCCACCGTCACCGGCCGCGGCGAGAGCGACGCGAGCGTGCGGTCGAAGAAGCCGCCGCCGTAGCCCAGGCGCACGCCGCCCGGGCCGAAGCCGAGGCAGGGCACGACCAGGATCTCGGGCGCGAACTCCTCGGTGTCCTTCGGCTTCGGGATGTCGTACGCGTCGTGCTCCATCGGGCAGCCGGGGTACCAGACGTGGAAGCGCAGCTGGCCGGTCGCGCGATCGGCCACCGGCAGGCCGATGCGGCGCGCGGAGGATTCCTCCGGCGCGCCTTCGGACCAGCGGTACAGCGCCGGCAGCGGGTCGAACTCGCCCTTGATCGGCCAGTAGGCGCCGATCGTCGCCTCGCGCCGGCCGACGAGCCAGACGCGCAGCACGCGCTGCAGCTGCACCGCGCGTTCGAGCCGGTCGGTCAGCGCCAGGCGCGCGGCGATCAGCTTCTTGCGCAGCGCGTCGCGTTCGGGCGCGGGGTCGTTCATCGGCGGCCTTCGGGGTGAGTGGCGCCGCGATTGTGCAAGACTGGCGCCCGATGAGCGTGGCCCCCGAATTCGTCGCCCACTGCACCGAACTGCTCGGCGCCGTGGGCACGGTGCGCGCACGCCGGATGTTCGGCGGCCACGGCTTCTACGTCGATGGCCTGTTCATCGCGATCGTCACCGGCGACCGCCTCTACCTGAAGGCCGATGCGCTGACGCGCCCGGCCTTCGAGGCCGCCGGTTGCGCGCCGTTCGCCTACGACAAGGTCGACGCGAACGCCGGCGGCGCGCTGCGCAGCGTCTCGATCGGCTACTTCAGCGCGCCCGAGGACGCGATGGAGTCGCCGCCGCTGATGCAGCCCTGGGCCCGGCAGGCGCTCGC
>DATMIN010000087.1:0-2141 GCA_035554275.1 Burkholderiaceae bacterium | reverse complement strand
CGGGTTGCGCGTCAGCGCGTGGAAGCTCGACAGGCCCGACGACAACATGCCCTGGTCGGGCATCGTCGTCTTGCACACGATCACCGCGCCGGCCTCGCGCAGCCGCGCCGCCGGTGGCGCGTCGCGCTCGGCCGGTACCAGTTCGGTTGCGGCGCAGCCGAGCGGCACCGGCACGCCGCGGGTTGCGATGTTCTCCTTGATCGTCACCGGCACGCCGTCGAGCGCGCCCTGCGGTTCACCTCTCGACCAACGCGTCGTCGACGCTGCGGCCTGCGCGAGCGCGGCCTTCGCATCGAGCGCGTAGGTCGCGTGCAGGTGCGGCTCCCACGCGGCGATGTGCGCGAGCACGTCGCGCGTCACGTCGAGCGGCGAGAGCGTCTTCGAGCGGTACGCCGCGAGCAGCTCGACGGCGGTGGTGCATTCGAGCTTCGTCACGGGCTTCGGTGTTCTACGAACGCTTCGGCGCGCAGCGCCGCGACCCTGCTGACGAGTGCTTCGCGGGAGGCGTCAGGGCCGCATTGCCAGACGTGATAGTCGTGGATGCCGAGGCAGTCGGCCAGCAGCAGGAACGACGGATCCCAGTAGGTCGGGGCGTAGAGTTCGACGACGCGGCGGGTCTGCCAGTGCAGCATGTTGTAGACGGCGCTGCCGTGGTCGAAGAACACGGTCTCGGCCGAGGTCGCGAGGTCGATGTAGTCCTCCCGCGTCAGGCCCGCCGTGCGGACCACTTGGACGCCCGATTCGGTCATCGCCGCTTCCGCGACGTCGTTGTTGACCTGCCGCGCGGCGCCCTCCCCGCGCTCGCCCTTGCGCGACAGGTACAACGCCGAGCCCGGTGCGCACGGCCGGCGCACGATCTTCATCGCTGCGACGATCGCCTCGACCTCCGATCGGGCCCAGAAGTGCGAGTGGCGTGTCTTGTGGATGACGGTGGCGTCTTCGATGCGCACCGTCGCATCGAAGCCTTCGGCCCGGATGCCCATCAGGCCGAGGTCGCGCTGCACATAGGACTTCGAGAACCACCACTGCGGAAGGAGCAGTGGCTCGACCAGGCGGCGTTCGACGATTGCGACCGAGAGCGCGGCCACATGCTCTGATACCCAGTCTCCGTAGGTTAGCGGTGTCTGCGACTGGAGGATGCTCGCGCGCGCGAAGGTGCGGGCCGCGCCCCGAGGTCGCTCGAGGATGTGCCGCGGGCCCACCTCTTGGAAGCTGTACCGGCGTTGCAGGGTGCCCGACTGCCATGCCATGCCGAGGCGCGTGTACAGCAGGTTGCTGGCGTGCGTGACGCGCGGGCGCGGCCGATCGAACACGAGCCGACGCTGGTTGTACTCGGCACCAGCCATCGCGGGAAGGTCACCGCGGAACGGCACGACCTCGGCATGCCGAGTCCGGCGTTCGACGTCGGTCCAGTCGTTGAAGCGACCCGTGAACTTGGCCCAGCCGATGATGACCGAGCGTAAGCGCTGCCTCATCACGTCGTCGCCTGCCTCACTGCCAGCTCAGCGCCGCGAGATCGTTCGCGGCGATCGGCGAGCTGCTCCACAGCCCCTTCAGCTGCTTCTTCGCGACCGCGAACTGCGGCAGCTGGTACAGGTACACGTTGACCGAGTCGGTCGCGAGCTGGCGTTGGATGTCGCCGAGCAGCTTCAGCCGCCCTTTCGCGTCGGCAGTGCTGTTGTACTTCGCGAACAGGTCGTTGTAGGCCTTCGAGTTGTAGCCGAAGTAGTAGGCCGGGTCGGCGTAGCGGTCGAAGTCGAGCGGCTCGGTGTGGCTGATCATCGTCAGCTCGAAGTTGCCCTTGAACGCGCCCGACAGCCACTGCGCCCACTCGACGTTCTCGATCTTCGCGACGATGCCGACCTTCGCGAGCTGTGCTGCGACGATCTCGCCGCCCTTGCGCGCGTATTCGGGCGGCGGCAGCGTCAGCGTCACGTTCAGCGGCGTCGCGACACCGGCTTCCTTCAGCAGCGCCTTCGCTTTCTCGGGGTCGTACGGGTTCGCGCCGGTGAGATCGACATAGCCGGCGTCGCTCGGCACCATGTGGCTGCCGATCGGCTTGGCCAGGCCTTCCTGTGTGCCGTCGATCACCGCCTTGCGGTCGATCGCCGCGGCGATCGCGCGGCGCACGCGCACGTCGT
>DATMIN010000086.1:0-4868 GCA_035554275.1 Burkholderiaceae bacterium | reverse complement strand
CGTTCAGCGCCGCGTTCTCGCGCGCGCGCTGCACCAGCATCTCGCTGCCCTCGATGCCGAGCACCGCGCGCGCGCGCGTCGCGAGCGGCAGCGTGAAGTTGCCCAGGCCGCAGAACCAGTCGATCGCGCGCTCGCTCGCCTGCACGTCGAGCAACCGCAGCGCACGCGACACCAGCACCCGGTTGATGTGCGGGTTGACCTGCGTGAAGTCGGTCGGCCGGAACGGCATCGTCAGGCCGAACTCGGGCAGTGCATAGGCGAGCGCCGGGCCGGCGTCGTCGAGACGGCGCACGGTGTCGGGCCCCTTCGGCTGCAGCCACCACTGCACGCCGTGACGCGCGCCGAAGGCGCGCAGGCGCTCGAGGTCGGCGGCGACTAGCGGCTCGAGGTGGCGCAGCACCAGCGCGGTCACGTCGTCGCCCGTCCCTTCACCCATGGCGAGCTCGATCTGCGGCAGCCGGTCACGCTGATCCATGCCGCCGATCAGCTCGCGCAGCGGCACCAGCAGCGCGCTGACGTGCGGCGGCAGCACCTCGCAGCTGTCCATGTCGGCGACGAAGCTCGACGCTCGCTCGTGGAAGCCGACCAGCACCTTGCCCTTCTTCGCGACGAAGCGCACCGACAGCCGGGCCCGGTAGCGATAGCCCCAGGCCGGCCCCTCGATCGGCCGCAGCACGCGCTCGGGCTTGACCTTGCCGAGGTGCCAGAGCGCGTCTTCGAGCGCGCGCTGTTTGGTCGCGACCTGCGCGCCGACATGCAGGTGCTGCATCTTGCAGCCGCCGCAGTGGCCGAAGTGCGGGCAGCGCGGCACGACGCGCTGCGAGCTCTCGCGCCGCAGCGCGGTGACACTGGCGCGCTCCCACTGGTTCTTGCGGCGCTGCACCCGCACCTGCACCTCTTCACCGGGCAACGCGCCCTCGATGAACACCACCTTGCCCGCGGCGCGGTGCGCCACGCCCTGCGCCTCGAGATCGAGCGACTCGACCGCCAGCCACTCGTCGGCTTCGTTTGGATCCGTCATGGCGCGGCATTATCCGGGCCGCTGATACACTGGCCGCGTCAGGAGAGAGCCGGCGCGCCGTTCCTTCAAGGGCAGCGCGCAGGACGCCGAAGGCGCAGAACCTCGCGGTTCGAACGCTCAGGCAAAAGGACTGGCAAGCGCTTCACACGAGGCGTTTCTCGCTGGAGAGAGGCGTGCCCTTCGGGTCGCGCCCACCGAAGGGGCAAGTGTCGGCTCGCAAGGCCGGCGCCAATCTCTCAGGTAAAGCGGACAGCGAGAAATTGACCGATGCGATCAAACTCGCGTCGGGTTTGCTTGCTTGCCTTTGGAGTCCGCCATGTCCACCGCTCTCGCCACGACGCCGCTGCACGCGCTGCACCTCGAACTCGGCGCCAAGATGGTTCCGTTCGCCGGCTACGACATGCCGGTGTCGTACCCGAGCGGCATCCTCGCCGAGCACCGCCACTGCCGCGCCTCGGCCGCGCTGTTCGACGTCTCGCACATGGGCCAGCTGCGCCTCGTCGGTGCCGACGCCGCGAAGGCGCTCGAATCGCTGGTGCCGATGGACGTGGTCGACCTCGGCGTCGGCAAGCAGCGCTACGCGTTCTTCACCAACAGCGCCGGCGGCATCCTCGACGATCTGATGATCACGCGGCGCGAGGATGACTTGCTGCTGATCGTCAACGCCGCCTGCAAGGCCGCCGACATCACGCACCTCGTCACCCACATCGGCCACCGCTGCAGCGTGCAGCCGCTGCCCGAGCGCGCGCTGCTCGCGCTGCAGGGGCCGAAGGCGGCGCAGGCGCTGACGCGACTGAGCACCGAGGTCGCTGCGCTGACCTTCATGACCGGCTGCGCCGCGACGATCGCCGGCGCCGAGTGCTTCGTGACCCGCTCCGGCTACACCGGCGAGGACGGCTTCGAGATCTCGGTGCCGGCCGAGCGCGCCCAGGCGCTGGCGCGCGCGCTGCTCGCGTTGCCCGAGGTCAAGCCCGCCGGCCTCGGCGCGCGCGACACGCTGCGGCTGGAAGCGGGCCTGTGCCTGTACGGCCACGACATCAACGAGACCACCACGCCGGTCGAGGCCGGCCTGACGTGGGCGATCCAAAAGGTCCGCCGCAGCGGCGGCGCGCGCCACGGCGGCTACCCCGGCGCGGTCGCGATCGACGCGCAACTCGCGACCGGCGCGAGCACGAAGCGCGTCGGTCTCGTCGGCCTCGAACGCGTGCCGGTGCGCGAAGGCGCGTTGATCGTCGACGCGCACGGCCGCAAGCTCGGCCACGTGACCAGCGGCACGCTCGCACCGACCGCCGACGTGCCGATCGCGATGGCCTACCTCGCCGCCAACCACGCGTTGCCGCACCACGAGGTCTACGCCGAGGTCAGAGGCAAACGCCAGCCGATGCGCGTGCAGCCGATGCCGTTCACCCCGCACCGCTACTTCCGCGGCTGACCTCTCTTCCCTCCACCGCCCCGCCCACCAGGAGCCCGCATGACGACGATGTACACCAACGATCACGAGTGGATCAACATCGAGGACCACGAGGCCGCGACCGTCGGCATCACGCACCACGCGCAGGACGCGCTCGGCGACGTGGTCTTCGTCGACCTGCCGGCCGTCGGCAGCACGTTCAAGAAGGGCGATGTCGCCGGCGTCGTCGAATCGGTCAAGGCCGCGGCGGATCTCTACATGCCGGTCGCCGGCGAGATCGTCGAGGTCAACGAGGCGCTGCGCGCTGACCCGTCGCTCGCCAACACCGACCCGCTGGGCAACGGCTGGTTCTTCAAGGTCCACGTCACCGACATGGGCGAGTTCGACCAGCTGATGGACGGCCCCGCCTACGACCTGCTCGTCAAGAACAGCTGAACCCGAACCGGAACGACCCGCGATGCTGATGCCCGCCACCCAGCCGCTGCGCGATCTCGAGAACGCCGCGGAATTCGTCGCCCGCCACATCGGCATCGACGCCGACGCCGAGCGGCACATGCTGTTGGTGATCGGAAGCGCCTCGCGCCGCGCGCTGATCGAGGCGATCGTGCCGCGCGGCATCGCACGCGCCCGGCCGATGCAGCTGCCCGAGCCGCTCGGCGAAGCACAGGCGCTGGCCGAGCTGAAGGCGATCGCATCGCGCAACCGGGTGCTGAAGAGCTTCATCGGCCAGGGCTACCACGGCACCCACACGCCGGGCGTGATCCTGCGCAATGTGCTCGAGAGCCCGGCCTGGTACACCGCCTACACGCCGTACCAAGCCGAGATCTCGCAGGGCCGGATGGAGGCGCTGATCAACTTCCAGACGATGGTGTGCGACCTGACCGGCATGGCGATCGCCGGCTCGTCGATGCTGGATGAAGCCACCTCGGCCGCGGAAGCGATGACGCTGGCAATGCGCGTCGGCAAGTCGAAGTCGACGACGCTCTTCGTCGCCGACGACGTGCTGCCGCAAACGCTCGAGGTCGTGCGCACGCGCGCCGAGCCGCTCGGCATCACGGTCGCCACCGGCCCGGCCACGAGCGCCGGCGATGTCGATGCGTTCGCCGCGCTGTTGCAGTACCCCGGCGTCGACGGCGTGGTGCACGATCTCGCGCCGATCGTCGCCGCGGTGCACGCGCGCGGCGGCCTCGCGATCGTCGCGGCCGACCTGCTCGCGCTGACACTGCTCGCGCCGCCCGGCGAGGCCGGCGCCGACATCGTCGTCGGCAACACCCAGCGCTTCGGCATGCCGATGGGCAATGGCGGGCCGCACGCGGCCTACCTCGCCACGCGCGACGAATTCAAGCGCTCGATGCCGGGGCGCCTGGTCGGCGTCAGCATCGACGCGCACGGCGCGCCGGCGTATCGCCTGGCGCTGCAGACGCGCGAGCAGCACATCCGGCGCGAGAAGGCGACCTCGAACATCTGCACCGCGCAGGTGCTGCCGGCGGTCGTCGCGAGCATGTACGCCGTCTACCACGGCCCCGAGGGGCTGACGCGGATCGCGCGGCGCGTCGCGAGCTACGCCGCGGTGCTGGCCGCGGGCCTCGAGCAGCTCGGCTGCGCGCTCGCGCACGCGTCGGGCTTCGACACCGTGACCGTCGAGACCGGCGAGCGCACCGACGAGCGCCTGCGCCTGGCGCGCGACGCCGGCATGAACCTGCGGCGCGCCGCGGCCGGCCGCGTCGGCATCACGCTCGACGAGACGACGACGCGCGCCGACCTCGCCGCGCTCTGGGCGGTGTTCGCCGACGGCGCGGCGCTGCCCGAGGTGGCCGCGCACGAGCAGGGCATCGCGCCGCGCATCCCGGCGGCGCTGCGACGCCGCAGCGAGTTCCTCACGCATCCCGTCTTCAATCGCCACCACAGCGAGACCGAGATGCTGCGCTACCTGCGCGGCCTGGCCGACAAGGATCTCGCGCTCGACCGCTCGATGATCCCGCTCGGCTCGTGCACGATGAAGCTGAACGCGACGAGCGAGATGATCCCGATCACCTGGCCCGAGTTCGCGAACATCCACCCGTTCGCGCCGCTCGACCAGCTCGCCGGCTACGAAGCGCTGCGCATGCAGCTCGAGGCGTGGCTGTGCCAGGCCACCGGCTACAGCGGCGTGAGCCTGCAGCCGAACGCTGGCTCGCAGGGCGAATACGCCGGGCTGCTCGCGATCCGTGCGTTCCACGCGGCGCGCGGCGAATCGAACCGCACCGTGTGCCTGATCCCCGAGTCGGCGCACGGCACGAACCCGGCGAGCGCGCAGATGGCGGGCCTGCAGGTCGTGGTCACGAAGTGCGACGCCGAGGGCAACATCGATCTCGCCGACCTGCGCGCGAAGTGCGCGCTGCACCGCGAGCGGCTGGCCTGCATCATGATCACCTACCCGTCGACGTACGGCGTGTT
>DATMIN010000085.1:0-3730 GCA_035554275.1 Burkholderiaceae bacterium | reverse complement strand
CGGCGTAGGTGCGCAGGTACAGTGTGTCGCCGCGCAGCCCGACCTCGGTGATCTTGTCGGCGAACGAAGAGATCTGCCGCCACGCGATCTTCGCCTGGCCGAGCTGCGCGAGCGGCGCCACGTACAGGCGGCCCTCGGGCGAGGTGGTGTCGGTGGTGCGCGCGATCATCCAGCGGCTGCCGGGCGCGAAGCTGACCCCGGCGACGTCGAGCCGGTCGAGCTTGAGCTCGGTGTTCACCAGCGGCCCGAACAGCGCGCGCGGCGCAGCGGCGCGTTCGCGCGGCGCGATCACGTAGACGGTCGAGTCGAGGTAGGTCTCGGTGTCGGCCGCGCCGGGCGGCAGCGCGCGCAGCTGGTTGTAGCTGAGGCGGCGGCTGTCGGGCGTCCAGTGCACCAGGCCTTCGTGCACGCGCGGGATCGGCGTGCCGATCGGCTTGCCGGTTGCGATGTCCATCAGGTACAGCGACGCGTCTTCCGAGCCGCCGGCCGAGACGCCGTACGCGAGCGTCTTGCCGTCCCACGACGGCACGAAGTAGTTGATCGCGTGCGGTACGCCGGTCTGTTTCGCCATCTGCTCCGGGTCGACGAGCACACGCTCGGCGCCCGCCAGGCCGATGCGCATCACCAGCTTCATCTGGTTCTCGCCGGCCTGGCGACGCAGGTAGTAGATACGCTCGCCCGGCATGCGGCGAATCGCGTCGACCGCGTCGCCCGAGGCCTTGCCGAGTTCGGCGACGCGCTTGGCGATCGCGTCGCGGCCGTCGATCTGCTTCAGCACCTCGGCGGTGTACGCGCCCTGCGCGTCGAGCCAGCCGCGCGTGGCCGGGCTCTTCAGGTCTTCGAGGTTGCGGTACGGGTCGGCGACCTTGACGCCGAAATAGGTGTCGGCGACCGGCTGGCTCGGCGCCTTGGGCGGCGCATCGAGCGCGGCCGCGGCGAACGCGAGGGCGGCGAGCGCGGCGCCGAGCATGGCGCGAGCGGCGCGTGAGGGAGGCAGGGACATCGTAGACGCTCCGCGGGTTGGCAGACGAAAGACGAACCGCGGCGCTCGTGGCGCCCGGGCCGCCGAAGTCGCGATGCTAGCGCGGCGCGCGCCAGCCACGTGCCCGGCGCGAGCCTCAGGACTCGAGCCGGTACAGCCGCACCATGTCGTCGGCCTCGTCGCTGCCGCCCTTGCGCACGTTGAACTGCTCGCCGCCGCCCGGCGCCACCAGCGCCACGGTGCGCCACAGCGACGGCCGCTGCAGGAACTGCTCGCGAAACGCCTCGGTGGCCCAGATCTGGCCCGGCTCGACATGCGGCTCGACGCGCGCCGCACACAGGATCGCCTCGCCGCCGACGATGATCTGGCGCAGGTCGCTGTCGCGCCGGCGCGTCTGCACCTCGCCGTGGTGCAGCGCGATGCGCAGGCGCGCCTGGCCGGGCGCGGCGTAGACGTCGTCCATCAGATGGCGCGCGGTCTGCGCGAGCGCGACCGGGTCGTCGGCGACGATCCACACGGCATCGCCGGCGCCGGTCTCGCTCACCGCCGCCGGCGGCGCCCAGCGCAGCACCGCGTCGTCGAGCGCCTGGCGCACCGGCGCGTCGGCGCCGGCGCGCATCAGCGCACCGAACGCATGCACGTCGGCCTTCAGCACGCAGCACTGGCGCACGTCGGCGCTGCGCTCGGCCTGGCCGGGCTCGCGCCACGGCCGGTCGTAGCCGACGATGTTGACGCGGTCGATGCGCTGCGCAAACACCGGGTTGAGGCGCGCGACCACGTCGGCCAGCACCGGGTGCAGCAGGTAGTGGGTGGCGTGCGGCAGCACGCCGTCGGGATCGAAGGTCGCCTCGCCGGGGCGCAGGAAGCGCTGGCGCCACTCGCCGCGCACCCGGTCGTGCTGCACGTAGCCGAGCAGGCCGACGCGGTAGAGCGCGCCGAGCGCGTGGCGGCCTTCTGCGCCAACCGCGTCATCGTCGACGAGCAGCGCGTCGACCTCGGCGCGCGTCAGGATGTGGCCGGGCACGCGCCGGAACAGCCGGTCGAGATCGACATCGCCGACGTACGGCGCGATCTCAGCCAGGTACTCGTGCGCGATCTCGGTCGCGGCGACGTTGATCGCCTCCTTCATGCGGTGCTCGTTGCGGCGCTCGTCGGGGCGCAGCGCGGCCAGCCGCTCGCCGATCGTCATCAGGTCGCGCGGGCGCAGCAGTGTGTGGCGGCAGACGTACTCGAACGCGTCTTCCTCCTCGTGCGTGTAGGTGTCGGTCACGCTGGCGCGGCCGAGGAAGGCCTCGAGCGGATTCGTGCGCGCGCGGCCGGACAGCACCATCCGGTCGGTCTTCACCAGCCGCACGTTGTTGACGAAGATCTCGCGCAGGCTCTCGGGCGCGTAGACGATGTCGACCGCGCTGCCGCGGTACTGCTGCGACATCGCGGTACGCTGCGGCAGCCGCGCGTAAGCCTCCTTGCGGATCGCCGCGAACACCTTCAGGTGGTGGTTGATGCGGCGCAGCTGGTACGCCACCTCCACGAGGCCGAGCTGCGCGAAGTACCAGACGTTCGGCGAGAGCTCACCGGTGACGCTCGGGCTCGTCGGCAGCTCTTCGACGTGCTTGTTGAAGTATTCGTCGATGCCGTCGATGAAGATCGTCAACGGCGACTTCAGCGCGCGCAGCCGCGGCACGAGGTGGCCGTCGGTGTCGGTCGCGCAACGCTGCAGCTCGCTCGGCGTGAAGTCGAGCAGGCGCACGAAATGGTCGATCACGCTGTGCAGCTGCGCATCGCCCAGCAGGCCGGCCAGCCGCGCGTTGACCTTCAGCCCGTCGATCTCGTCGACGTGCTTCAGCGCGGTCATCGCGATCGCCGCGAGCCACACCTTCGACCATGGCAGCGGCGAGGCGGCGAAGAACGCGATCGCCTCGCGGCTGAAGATCTTGTCGCCGATCGGCTTGTCGAGCAGGTTGCCGTGCGGCAGGCAGATCGCGTTGCCTTCCTGCTGGTACAGGATGCGCTTGGCCTTCAGCAACAGCGTCTTGCCGAAGCCCTTGGTGCCGATGACGATGAACTTGTCGTCGCGCCCGGGCGTGAGAAAGCCGTCGATCTCGGGCGTGCGGTGCAGCAGCGATTCGTCGAAGTCTTCGGCGACGCGGATGTCGTCGGCATCGACGGTCCACGCGCGCATCGGGGCGGGCTCAGTCGCGCGGTGACGTGCCGCGCTCGATGCGAGCGAACGCGGAGTGCGCGTGGATCGACTCGAAGTTCTCGACGTCGACGCAGTAGCGGCCGACGCGCGCGTCGGCGTTCAGGCGCAGCGCCACGTCGCGCACCAGGTCTTCGACGAACTTCGGGTTCTCGTAGGCGCGCTCGGTGACCCACTTCTCGTCGGCGCGCTTGAGCATCGACCACAGTTCGCTCGAGGCCGAGTCTTCGGCGAAGCGCACCAGCTCGGGCCAGCCGATCTCCTCGAGCAGCTCGACCCGGATCGTCACGTGCGAGCGCTGGTTGTGCGCGCCGTAATCGGAGATCTCCTTCGAGCACGGGCACAGCGATTTCACCGGCACGACGACCTCGGCCCAGACGGTCGTCGAGACCGTCTTGTCATTCGCTGTCGTCTGGCCGGCCTCGGCCTCGGCGATCCAGCGGCCCTGGTACTCGAGCAGGCTCTGCACGCCGCTGACCGGCGCGCGCTTGCGCAGGAAGAACGGGAAGCTCGCGTCGATGCGGCCCGCGCTCGCGTGCAGCCGCTCG
>DATMIN010000084.1:0-13168 GCA_035554275.1 Burkholderiaceae bacterium | reverse complement strand
GCGAACAAGGCGCAGTCGATCTACGCCAACTACCTCGAGCAGAGCGAGAAGACCAAGCTCGCGCTGTTCATGGAAGTGGCCGAGCGCGCCGAGGCGCAGCTCGCCACCGACCCGAACAACGCCAACGCCTACTACTTCATGGCCTACGCGCTCGGCCGCTACAGCCAGGGCATCAGCATCGCGAAGGCGCTGGCGCAGGGGCTGGGCAGCAAGGTCAAGAGCGCGCTCGAGAGCACGATCAAGCTCGCGCCGAAGCACGCCGACGCGCACATCGCGCTCGGCGCGTTCCACGCCGAGGTGATCGACAAGGTCGGCTCGCTGCTCGGCCGCACCCAGGGCGCGAGCAAGGACGCGGGCCTGGCGATGTACAAGACCGCGCTGAAGCTGAACCCGACCTCGGCGATCGCGATGGTCGAATACGCGAACGGCCTGGTGATGCTCGAGGGCGACAAGAAGATGAAGGACGCGACCCAGCTCTACGAAGACGCCGCAGCCTGCACGCCGATGGATGCGATGGAGCGGCTCGACGTGGAGATGGCGAAGGCGGAGCTGGAGGATTGAGGTCCCGGCAGCGTCCGCTGTCGCTCCCCTACTTCGGACCGATATGCTTGGCCAGGAACGCCTCGAGCTTCGCGTAGAACGCCTGCCGATTCTTCTCGCTGTAGAAGCCGTGGCCTTCACCCGAGACGAACATCGTCTCGGGCGGCCGGCCGGCTTTGACGAGAGCGTCGCGCATCGCGTCGAACTGCACCGGCGGCGTCGTTTCGTCGGCGCTGCCGTGCGCCAGCAGCACCGGCGCGGTGAGCTTGTCGGCCTGCCGGCTGGGCGAGTAGGCCGCGAGCTGCGTCGCGTCTTGTCCGATGACCTTCTGGTGGTACCGATAGGCCTTTCCGCCGGCCATCGAGTCGCGCTCCTCGTAAATCAGCGGCAGATCGTAAAGGCCGGCGTATCCGATCGCGCACTTGAACAGCTCGGGCGCACGGATTGCACTCATCATCGACGCGTAGGCGCCGAAGCTCGCACCGTATGCGCAGATGCGCTTGTCGTCGACCGTGCCCTGCGCGACGGCCCAGCGCACGCCGTCGATCAGGTCGTCGATCGTGCGCCCGCCCCACTGGCGATAGCCGGCGGATTCGAAGCCGGGCCCGCGCCCGTCCGAGCCGCGGTAGTTGACCTGCAGCACCGCATAGCCACGGCTCGCCAGGAACTGCGCATCGTTGTCGTAGAACCAGTCGTCGGCGACACCGTGCGGACCGCCATGCGGCAGCAGCACCATCGACAGCTTGGAGTCGCCGCGCTCTTGCGGCAGCGTCAGGTAGCCATGCAGTTCGAAGCCGTCGCGCGCCTTGAACTGGATCGGCCGGCGCTCGGCCATGCGCTCGGCCTGGATCCACGGCCGCGACTCGAACACCAGCGCCGCCTTGCCGGTGTCGGCGTCGAAGACGTAGTACGCACCGGGGTCGCGGTCGCTGGCCACGCCGAACAAGGTGCGCTTGCCGTCGCGCGTGACGTTGACGAAGTGCACGTATTCGCCAGGGAACTGCGCGCTCAGCGTCTTATGCAGCGCCGCATCGCTGCGCTCGGTGTCGAAGTAGGTCAGCTTCGGCGCGCCGACGTGCGTGCCGGCAGCGAACGGGCCGCGCTCGAACAGGCCCCATTCAATCTCGTCGATGCTGCCCGCCGCACTCTGCGCGAGCACGGTGCGGGCGTCGTCGCCGTCGAGGCTCTCACGCACCAGCGAGCGCGGACCGCCGTTCGTCGAAAGGCTCGCGAGCAGCCTCTTGTTGTCCACACTGATCGAGATCGGCCGCAGATCGCCCTTCTTCGAGTCGGCGAACGGCAGCCACTCGCGCTTGGCATCGTCGAATTTGTACACCGCGACATCCGCGTTGTCGTCGTAGCCGTAGGCGAACCGCGGCGTACCGTCGGCCTGGGCCAGGAAATAGAAGTCGGCCTGATTGAACTCGGCGACGGTGCGGCGCCCGGTGGTCAGCGTGTTGATGTCGTAGAGCCGGCTGGTCCGGGTCGTATAGCCCCAGGGGCGCTCGTTCATCAGGATGTGGCCGTCGAGCGCGCGCGACACCTGCGCGAGCACGCCATAGCCCTCGTCGTTGGTCAGCGTGCCGAATGAGGCCTGGGTGCGGCTGTTCATGCGGCGGAAGCCGTAGAGATAGGCATTGCCGCGCCCGTCGACGTTGGCTGCAACGAGTTCGCCGGTCAGCCACGGCTTGCCGACGGTCCCAAACTCCCTGCCCAGGGTCGTCACGAAGCGGGTGTTGCTCGTCCAGACGTGGCGCACCGGAATGTCACCCGCTTCCGCGACGCGCACCGCGCTGACCAGCTTCATGCCCGCAAGCTCGTACACCACCGTCGCGTACTGATCGCGCGGCTCGGCCGGCGTGCGCTGCGTGACCACCAAGTACTTGCCATCCGGCGACATGGCCGGCGCGCTGAAGTTGCCTCCCTTCGCGAAATCGGCGATCGGGATCGGCGGCGCGGCCGCGGCGGCGCCGGCGAGCGCGAACAGGAAGAGCGGGGCGGCCAGGGCACGCATCGATACAGCAGCGAACGACATCTCGCAGGTCTCCGTGGAGTGAGTGATCGAAACAGAAGGCGGGGGGCGCGCCGGCTCAGGCCGCGCCGCCCCAGGGCAGCATCATCGCCAGCCACAGCAGCTTGTCGAACTCCGGCTCGAACCGATCGATGATGTCCTGTGGACTCGCGCACAGTTTGCGGTCGGTGATCAGCCCGAACTGCACGCCGGCGCCGTACGACAGGATCGACACGCCGACACCGATCTCGCCCGAGGCCGGCACCCAGAACATCGTCTGGCGCAGCGTCGCGCCGCAGAACTTCAGCGGGTTCGGCGGGCCGGGCACGTTGGTCATCACCGCGGTGGCCTTCTTCGCGAACAGGCCGAGCAGCGCATCCTGCACCGGCTTGACGAGCGAACCCGCCGCCGCGAGCACCGCGAATGCGAGCAGCGGCTGGTAGCTGTCTTTCAATTGCATCATGCGCGCGCGCACCGCGTAGACGCGCTCGACCGGGTTGTCGATGCCGATCGGCAAGGTCAGTGGCGCGAGGCCGAAGCGGTTGCCGAGCTGCCACGCGTGCTCGAGCGGGCGCAGGTTGACCGGCACCATCGCGCGGATCTCCTTGCCGGCCGGCTCGTCGCCCTGCGCGCGCAGCCACGCGCCGATCGCGCCGGCGACGCAGGCGAGCAGCACGTCGTTGACCGAGCAGCCGAGCACCTTGCCGACCGCCTTCACGTGCGCGAGCGGCAGCGGCTCGCCCCACGCCACCACCTTCTCGCCGCTCGGCTTGCCCTTCAGCAGCGTTGGCGAATCGTCGGCCATCAGCGCCATCGCACCGACATCGCCGAGCACCTTGGCCCCCGTGCGCGCCATCTCGAGGCCACCGGCCAGGCCCTGCTGCGGGTTCGACAACATCTCGACCGAGCGCGTCACGCCCTGGCCGTACATGCCGATCGCCTTGCTCGCGAGATCGGTCAGCGGCTTCATCACCGCGTCGGCGAGCCAGTCGCCCTCGGCCGACTCGGGGCGCTCGCGGGTGCGGCGCTGCGGCGGGTCGGCGCCGCCGTCGGTGATCGCCAGCATCACCGAGATCAGCGCGATGCCGTCGCCGATGCAGTGGTGCACGCGGGCGACGAGCGCGCTGCCGCCCTCATACGCATCGATGAGGTGAAACTGCCACAGCGGCCGGTCGGGATCGAGCGGCGTCGCCGCGAGCTCGCCCACCAGCGCCTGCAGCGCCTCGCGCTCGCTGCGCCCGCTCTCGCGCGGCAGCGCCTGATGCAGCACGTGGCGCTGCAGGTCGAACTCGCGGTCGGCGACCCACATCGCGCCGGCGGCGTCGGGCACCACCTTCTGGCGAAAACGGTCGTACTGCAGCAGCTTCGACTCGACCCGCTCACAGAGCTGCGCGTGGGTGATCGCCGGGCGCAACAGCCAGACGCCGACGATCATCATCAGGTTCACGTCGTTGTCCATCCGCAGCCACGCGGTGTCCACGCGCGACATGCGCTGGGTGCGGGGAGGCATCGGGTTTCTCCGTGATCGGGGCGACAGGGTTGCGCGCAAGATGCTGGTTAACATCGTCCGCGTCAATGCACACTTTCACGCAGGGAGCCCGCGATGGCCGACCTCAATGCGACCTTCGAGCAAGCCGTCAAGGATTCAAAGGCCCTGCCCGAGAAGCCCGACAACATGACGCTGCTGAAGATCTACGCGCTCTACAAGCAGGCGAGCAGCGGCGATGTCGACGGCAAGCGGCCGGGCTTCTCCGACATGGTGGGCCGCGCCAAGTGGGACGCGTGGAACGAGTTGAAGGGCAAACCGGCCGACGCGGCCAAGCAGGATTACGTCGACCTGATCGAATCGCTGAAGTAGCGCGCGCTCTAACGCGCCTTCTTCTTTGCCGCCGCAGCGGCCTTCTTGGCCGCCGCTTTCTTCGCGGCCGGCGCGACGGCCGCGGCGCTCTCGCCGAGCAGCGCGTCGAGGTTCTTCTCGATCTCGGATTCGATCGTGCCGCGGAACGCGCCGAGCAGGAAGCCGAGCGTCGCGTCGAGCGTGAACTGGTCGGCCTCGACCTGCAGCGTGCCCTTCACGCCGGTGCGGGTGAATTCGACCGTGTCGCTCGTCACGCCCTCGACGATCGTGCAATCCATGCCGAATTTCTTCTCGGCGTCTTCGGCCCAGCGCAGCGCGACCTGGCGCGCGCGCTTCAGGCCGAGCGCATGGTCGCGGTGGATGTGGATGTCGGGCATCGCGGTCGGTCTCCGGTTTCTTCTTCGTGGTCGTGATCAGCGCACCAGCGCCTCGTGCCGCTGCGCCTCGGGCAAGGCCGCGAGGCGCTTGACCTCGGCGTAGAAGCGCGCGAAGTCGCCGCCCTCGCGCTCGAACAAGCGCTCGAACCCGGGCACGAGCTGGTTGTACGCGGCGAGCACGCCGAAGGCCGCATTGTTGGCGCGCGCGAACCAGTCGTCATACCCGGAATACCCGCCCCAGCGCTCGTGCTTCAGCACGTCGTATTCGGCGCGCAGCGCGGCCAGCAGCGCGGCCTTGTCGCGGCGCTTGT
Source organism: Burkholderiaceae bacterium (assembly GCA_035554275.1). Lineage (GTDB taxonomy): Bacteria > Pseudomonadota > Gammaproteobacteria > Burkholderiales > Burkholderiaceae_C > LMDS01. Next base: position 8,071 of record DATMIN010000084.1, on the reverse strand, counting down.
CGGCGTCGCTCGCAGCGCTGTCGTAGAGCGCCTGGAAGCGTGCGCGGTAGCGCATCGTCAGCGCGCGGAAGTCGTCGCGGCGCGCCTCGATGCGCTCGTACTGATCGCGCGCCGCCGCGTCGGCATGCGCGCGCAGCCAGCGCTGCGCGCCGAGCCGCTCGACCGCAGTCGCGAACGATTCGTTGAACACCGTGTCGCCCTTCGCATACGCGAGCTGGTGCGCGAGCTCGTGGAAGATCAGCCGCGCGAGCTCGCCCTCGGGGTAGTCGATGAAGGTGTTGAGCAGCGGGTCGGCGAAGGCATCTCCCGGCAGCAGGCCGAGCGTCGAATACGCCGGTACGCCGTAGACGCTGACCTCCAGGCCCTGCGCGCGCAGCCCGCCGGCGAACGCGTCGGCCTGCGCGCGCTCGTAGTAGCCGCGGTATCCGACGCAGCCGACGACCGCGAAGCACCAGGTCTGCAGCGCAAGGCTCAGCTCGGGCGCGGCGACGACGTTCCACACCGCGGCGCCGCGGCCGAGGTCGGCGTAGCGGCGGTAGCTCGCGTTGTCGGGCTCCTTCAGCTCGCTGACCGCGAACGCGCGGATGCGCTGGCTGAGTTCCAGGCGCGCCTTCAGCGTCGGCGGCGTCGCCGGGTCGGCGAGCCAGTCGTTCACCGGCCGCGCGGCGCGCACGATCGCGAGGTGCCCGCCGACCGATTGCGCGTAGTAGCCCGCCGTGCTGCAGCCCGAGGTCGCGCACACCGTGGCGAGCACGAGCGCCACGACGCCGATCGTGCCGATCGCGCCGAGGGCCACCACGACGAGCGCGCGCTTGCCGCGACTCACGCCGCGGCCGCGTCGGCCGGGCGCACGTCGACGAGGCAGTCGTAGAACGACGGCGCGCGGCCGATGTCGGTCAGGCGCTGGTGCGTCAGCTCGTTGACGTTGGTGCCTTCTGCACCGAGCTTGCGCCACCACACGCCCAGGCCGACGACGACGCCGGGCCGCGCCCGGTCGACCACGCTGGCGCGGCACAGGTAACTGCCGCGGTCGTTGAACACGCGCACCATCGCGCCGCCGGCGATGCCGCGGCCGGCGGCGTCGAGCGGGTGCAGCTCGAGCAGCGGCTCGCCCTCGATGTCGCGCAGGCTCTTGACGTTGACGAAGCTCGAGTTCAGGAAGTGGCGCGCCGGCGGCGAGATCATCGCCAGCGGGTAGCGGCGCGCGAGCTCGGGCGCGCTCGCGGCCGATTCGTAGTTCGGCACGAAGTCGGGCACGCCGTGCACCGGCGAATCGACGATCGCGCGGCCGTCGCGCGTCGGGAAGCCGCCGGCGGCGAACGGCGCGTCGGCAATCGGCAGCTTGAACCAGCCGGTCGCGCGCAGCGCGTCGAAATCGACCGCGTCGGTGAACGCGGTGCGCGCGAGCGCCTCGTCGTCGTCGGCGAAGCACGGCTCGGTGAAGCCCATCCGCGCCGCCAGCTCGCGAAAGATCTGTGTGTTCGGCTTGGCCTGCCCGAGCGGCGCAACGGCCGCCTCGTTGAACATCGCGTAGGTGTGGCCGTAGCTGGTGTGCACGTCGAGGTGCTCGAGCTGCGTGGTCGCGGGCAGCACATAGTCGGCGAAGTCGGCGGTGTCAGTCATGAAGTGCTCGAGCACGACCGTGAACAGATCGTCGCGCGCGAAGCCGCGCACCACCTTCGGCGACTCGGGCGCGACCGCGACCGGGTTGCTGTTGTAGACGACCAGCGCCTCGATCTTCGGGCCGAAGGCCGGCGACGATTCGCGCGCCAGATCGTCACCGATCGTGCTCATGTTGATCGTGCGCGGCGTCTTCTTGCCGAGCAAGTCCGGCCGCTGCAGCGCCGCATCGTTGCGCACCGTGCGGAACCACCCCGAGGCCGACAGCAGCATCCCGCCGCCGCGCTCGCGCCACGCGCCGACGAGGCACGGCAGCAGCGCGATCAGCCGCACCGCGTTGCCGCCGCCGTGCACGCGCTGCATGCCGTAGTTCAGGCGGATCGCGGCCGGGCGCGCCGTGCCGTAGTCGCGCGCCAGGCCGCGCACTTCGTCGGCGGTCAGGCCGCAGACCTGCGCGGCGCGCTCGGGCGGCCACTGCAGCGCACGCTCGCGCAGCTGCGCCCAGCCGGCGGCGTCGACATGGCGCGCGATGTAATCGTCATCGAGCCAGCCGTGAACGATCAATTCGTGCATCAGCCCGAGCGCGAGCGCGCCGTCGGTGCCGGGCAAGAGCGCGATGTGCTGGTGGCACTTGTCGGCGGTCTCGGTGCGGCGCGGGTCGATGCACACCAGCTTCGCGCCGGCGCGCTTGGCGGCCTGCGCGAAGGTCCAGAAGTGCAGGTTCGACGCGATCGAGTTGCTGCCCCAGATCACGATCAATTTGCTCTCGGCGTACCACTCGAGGTGCATGCCGACCTTCGCGCCGTAGGTCGCGGCCAGCGCCTCGCCGCCGGCGCTCGAACAGATCGTGCGGTCGAGCCGCGACGCGCCGAGGCGGTGGAAGAAGCGCGCCGCCATCGACTCGCCCTGCACCAGGCCCATCGTGCCGGCGTAGCTGTACGGCAGCACCGCCTGCGGGTCGCGCGCGGCGATCGTTTGCAGGCGCGCGGCGATGTCGTTCAGCGCCTCGTCCCAGCCGACGCGCTCGAACTGCCCGCTCCCCGTGGCTCCGAAGGGGCCGCTTCCCGGCCCTTTGGGCCCGACGCGCTTCATCGGGTGCAGCACGCGCTCGGGGTGATACGTGCGCTCGGGGTAGCGCGAGACCTTGGTGCACAGCGCACCGTGCGTCGGCGGGTGGTCGGGGTCGCCCTGCACCTTGATCGCGCGGCCGTTTTCGACGCTGACGCGGATCGCGCAGGTGTCCGGGCAATCGTGCGGGCAGGCCGCACGGACGAAGGTCGGCGTGCTCATTGGGTAACCTCCGTGCTTCGCACTGCGGTGCGAGCCCCCCTTCGGAACGGCCGGGCGGGGGCTCATGGGCGCAACTATTGCATACCCCCTGCGCGGGCCGGTGCCCACGGGTAAACTGGCTCTCCAACCCTTGATGGCCGCGGCGCGCGGCCACCCGTGCGCGCCGTGGCTCCGGAGCTCGCCATGCGCATGATCGAATCCATCCTCGCCGACGCGGCGAGCATCGCCGCCGTGCGGCGCGACATCCACGCCCACCCCGAGCTGTGCTTCCAGGAGCAGCGCACGTCCGACCTGATCGCCAAGCAGCTCACCGAGTGGGGCATTCCGATCCACCGCGGCATGGGCACCACGGGCGTCGTCGCGATCCTGAAAAACGGCAGCAGCGACCGGGCCGTCGGCCTGCGCGCCGACATCGACGCGCTGCCGATGACCGAGCGCAACACCTTCGCGCACGCCAGCGTCCACCCCGGCAAGATGCACGCCTGCGGCCACGACGGCCACACCGCGATGCTGCTGGCCGCCGCCAAGCACCTCAGCAAGCACCGCCACTACGACGGCACCGTCTACCTGATCTTCCAGCCCGCCGAAGAAGGCGGCGGCGGCGCGCGCGAGATGATCAAGGACGGCCTGTTCGACAAGTTCCCGATGGAGGCGGTGTTCGGCGCGCACAACTGGCCCGGCATGGCGGTCGGCCAGTTCGCGCTGAAGAACGGCCCGTGTTTCGCGAGCAGCAACGACTTCAAGATCACGATCCGCGGCAAGGGTTCGCACGCCGCCATGCCGCACAACGGTATCGACCCGGTGCCGGTGGCGTGCCAGCTGGTGCAGGCGTTCCAGACCATCATCACGCGCAACAAGCGGCCGATCGACGCCGGCGTGATCTCGGTGACGATGATCCACACCGGCGAGGCCACCAACGTGGTGCCCGACAGCGCAGAGATCCAGGGCACGGTGCGCACCTTCACGCTCGAGGTGCTCGACCTGATCGAGCGCCGCATGAAAGAGATCGCCGAGCACACCTGCGCCGCGTTCGACACGACCTGCGAGTTCCACTTCCGGCGCAACTACCCGCCGACGATCAACCACACGAACGAGACCGCGTTCGCGCGCCAGGTGATGACCGAGCTGGTCGGGCCCGAGAACGTGCAGGAGTTCGAGCCGACGATGGGGGCGGAGGATTTCAGCTTCTTCCTGCTCGAAAAACCCGGCTGCTACTTCCTGATCGGCAACGGCGACGGCAGCCACCGCGAGGGCGGCCACGGCATGGGCCCGTGCATGCTGCACAACCCGAGCTACGACTTCAACGACGAGTTGATCCCGCTCGGCGCGACCCTGTGGGTCAACCTGGCCGAGAAGTGGCTGGCCGCGGCGCGCTGACGCGATGAGCGCCGGCGAGCACTTCTCGCAGTCGTACGCCGAAGCGCGCGCCAAGTTCCTGGAAGCGGCCGAGGCCGCCGGGCTCGACGTTCAAAGCCACCCGCACCCGATGCTCGGCCGCGACGCCGAGCCGCTCGCGATGGACGTGGTGCGCGACGGGCCGGCCGATGCGGCTGCGCTGCTGATCGTCAGCAGCGGCTGCCACGGCGTCGAGGGCTTCTGCGGCTCGGGCGTGCAGACCGCGCTGCTGCGCGACGCGGCGTGGCGCGCGGCGGTGGCCGCGAGCGGCGTCGCGCTGCTGTACATCCACGCGCTCAACCCGTACGGCTTCTCGTGGTGGCGCCGCACCACGCACGAGAACGTCGACCTGAACCGCAACTTCCACGACTTCGCGGCAGCAGCCCTCCCGCGCAACGACGGCTACGACGAACTCGCCGCGGCGATCGTGCCCGCCCACTGGCCGCCGCCGCCCGAGGCGCAGGCCGCGCTGCAGCGGTACGCGCAGGCGCACGGCGCCGCCAAGCTGCAGCAGGCGATCTCGGGCGGCCAGTACCGCCACGAGCAGGGCCTGTTCTACGGCGGCCGCAACCCGACCTGGAGCCACGTCACGCTGCGCCACGTGCTGCAGGAACACGTGACGCGCTGCGCGCGCCTGGGCTGGATCGACCTGCACACCGGCCTCGGCCCGAGCGGCGTCGGCGAGCGCATCTTCGCGTGCCGCGACGATGCCGCCGCGCTCGCGCGCGCCCGCGCCTGGTGGGGCGACAAGGTCACGAGCATCTACGACGGCAGCTCGACCTCGGCGCCGCTCGAGGGCCTGATGTGGCTCTCGGCCTACCAGGAGGCGCCGCGAGCCGAGTACACCGGCATCGCGCTCGAGTACGGCACCTGGCCGCTCGAGCGGATGATCGACGCGCTGCGCGCCGACCAGTGGCTCGAGAACCACCCCGAGGCGCCCGAGGCGCTGCGCGCGCAGATCAAGCAGCGCACCCGCGACGCGTTCTACATCGACACCGACGCATGGAAGCAGCGCGTCGTCGAGCAGGCGCTCGATGCGGCGCACGGCGCGCTGCGTGGCTTGTCGGTGCGCTGACGGCGCCCGGGAATCGACCGCCGTATTTCAGGCGCGCGGGCTGAGCGCGCCGGCGCGGCCGCCCCGGCTCAAACGCAGCGCAAACGAAACGCCGGCACCGGGCGGTGAAACCCCTTCAGCGCGAGTTCGCCCGCCGGTTCGGCGAGCGCGGCGTCGGCGAGCACGCCGGCGGCCTGGTCCTCGATCGCGCCCCACACGCGCTGCGACACCAGGATCTCGCCGCCGTGCGCCTCGCCGCACAGCCGCGCCGCGAGGTTGGTCACGGTGCCGATCGCGGCGTAGTCGATGCGACCCGGAAAGCCGATGCCGCCGAGCGTCGCGAAGCCCTGCGAGATGCCCACGCCCATCGCCAGGTCGTGGCCGCGCCGGCGCCAGCCGAGCGCCAGCGCCGCGACCGCGCGCTGCATCGCCAGCGCCATCCGCACCGCGCGCAGCGCCGGTTCGGGGATCGGCACCGGGTCGTTGAAGAACACCATGATGCCGTCGCCCGAGAAGCGCTCGAGCGTGCCTTCGAACTCGAGGATCAGCCGGCCCATCGCGGCGTGGTACTCGGCCAGCACCCCCATCACCTCTTCCGGATCGGCGGTCTCGGTGAACGCGGTGAAGCCGCGCAGGTCGAGGAACACGACGATGATCTCGCAGCGGTGGCTCTTCAGCGGGTCGATCGTGCCGCCGCCGACGATCGCCTCGGCCAGCTGCGGCGAGAAGAAGCGCCGCAGGCGGCCGACCCGTTCGAGCTGCTGCACGCCGTCCTGCACGCGCGCCTCGAGCGTGCGGTTCCAGTCGGCCAGGGCCTGCTTCTGCCGGTTCACCTCGTCGTAGAGCTGCTTGATCCGCAGCAGCGACTTCACGCGCGCCAGCAGCTCGGCCTGCGCGACCGGCTTGCTGAGGAAGTCGTCGGCGCCGGCATCCAGCCCTTTCGCGCGCTCCTGGGCCGGATCGAGCGCGGTCACCAGCACGACCGGCAGCATCGCGTGCGCCGGGTCGGCGCGGATGGCCGCGCAGACCTCGTAGCCGCTCATGCCGGGCATCATCACATCGAGCAGCACCAGATCGGGCGCTTCACTGGCGAGCTTGGCCAGCGCTTCGGGGCCCGAGGCCGCGGTGATCGCCTGGTAGCCCTTCGCGACGAGCAGGTCGGCGAGCAGCTTGACGTTCAGCGGCGTGTCGTCGACGACCAGGATTTTTCCGCTCATGGCGGCTTGCGCCCCTGCGCGAGGAAGCGCTGCACGGTCTCGCGGAACTGCTTCAGGTTGATCGGCTTGGTGATGAAGGCGTCGAAGCCCGAGGTGACGACCTTCTGCTGCTCGTCGGGCATCACCGAGGCCGACACCGCCAGCACCGGCATCGCGTCGAGCGCGCGGTCCCGGCGGATCTCGCGCAGCGCGCTGATGCCGTCGATGTCGGGCAGCTGGATGTCCATCAGCACCAGATCGGGCCGTTGCGCGAGCGCGAGGCGCACGCCGTCGGCGCCGGTCGCGGCCTCGAGCGTCGTGTGGCCCTGGTGCTGCAGGATGTCGCGCACGAGCTTCATGTTCTTCTCGTTGTCCTCGACGATCAGGATCGTGCTCATCTGGCGGCCTCCAGCACACGTTCCGGAAGCATAAACGCGAAGGTCGACCCGTGGCCGGGAACGCTCTCGACCCGCATCGTGCCGCCGTGCAACTCGACGAAGCGCTTCGCCAGCGCAAGGCCCAGGCCGGTGCCCTCGGCCTTGCGCAGGTAGTCGCCGCTGGCCTGGCGGAACTCCTCGAACACCAGGGCCTGCTGGTCGGGCGCGATGCCCACGCCGGTGTCGGCCACCGCGATCTCGACCGCGGCGTCGAGCGGCCGCGCGCGCAGCGTCACGCGCCCGCCGGCGGGCGTGAACTTGACGGCGTTCGACAGCAGGTTGATCACCACTTGCTTCAGCTTGCGCGCGTCGGCGACCCAGTCGCCCAGTGCCGGGTCGACCTCCAGCGCCAGCGTCAGCCCCTGGCGCAAGGCGCGCTCGCGCACCAGCGTGGTGGTGTTGTCGAGCAGCAGCGGCAGGTTGAAGCTCGCCAGGTCGAGCTCCATCCGGCCGGCCTCGATCTTCGAAAGGTCGAGGATGTCATTGATCAGCGTCAGCAGGTGGTGGCCCGAGCCGTGGATGTCGAGCAGGTACTCGCGCTGCTTGGCGTTGAGTTCGCCGAACATTTCTTCGCCGAGCACCTCGGAGAAGCCGATGATCGCGTTCAGCGGCGTGCGCAGCTCGTGCGACATGTTCGCCAGGAACTCCGACTTGTGCTGGTTGGCCAGCTCGAGCTGGCGGCCCTTGTCCTGGATTTCGTGGAACAGGCGCACGTTCTCGATCGCGATCACGGCCTGGTCGGCGAAGGTCTTGAGCAACTCGGCCTGGCGCGGCGGCGTCGGGCCGGGCTCGGGCCAGGCGACGACGATCGCGCCGATCGGGGCGCCGTCCTTCAGCAGCGGCGCGCCGACCATGCGCCGCCAGCGGCCGAGCCCGGCGGCCTGGCGGTCGTACGCGGGGTCGTTGAGCGCGTCTTCCTCGCTCTGCGCCTGGCCCGAGAGAATCACCCGCCCGCTCATCATCTGCGGGTTCGGCGGCGCCGGGTACAGACGCTGCGCGTCGGCGATGGCCGCGGCCGGCCAGTTGCGCGTGGCCGCCAGGTGCACGCGCTGCCCGTCGTAGCGGAAGACCGCGGCGAC
>DATMIN010000083.1:0-2372 GCA_035554275.1 Burkholderiaceae bacterium | reverse complement strand
TAGCGGCAATTCTCGAGCGCCGCGTACTTGCTGCCCGGGCGGCGCTCGTTGCGGATGTGGCTCAGCCGCTCGGGGTCGATCGTCAGGCCGAAGCACTTCTTGCGGTACGGCGCGAGCATCGACGGGATCGCCGAGCGCTCGAAGTCTTCCGGGATCAGCGGGTAATTGGCGGCCTTGATGCCGTGCTGCATCGCGAGGTACAGCGAGGTCGGCGTCTTGCCGCTGCGGCTCACGCCGACCAGGATCACGTCGGCATCGGAGAGGTTCTTCGCCGACTGGCCGTCGTCGTGCGCGAGCGAGAAGTTGATCGCCTCGATGCGGTCGGTGTATTCCTGGCTCTTCGAGATGTCGGCGAAGCGGCCGACGCGGTGGTTCGAGGTGACGCCGAGCTCGGCCTCGAGCGGCTCGATGAAGGTGTTGAACATGTCGAGCACCATGCCCTTCTGTTCGGTGCCCGGGCTGCGGCCCTTCATGATCGCGAGGATCTCGGGGTTGACCAGCGTGATGAACACGATCGGCTTGCGGCCCTCGGCTTCGGCCGCGTGGTTGATCTCGCGCAGCACCTGATGCGCCTTGTCGGCGGTGTCGATGAAGGGCCGGCGCACGTGGCGCGAGCGCACCGCGAACTGCGACATGATCGAGTTGCCGAAAGTCTCGGCCGTGATGCCGGTGCCGTCGGAGACGAAGAACACGGTGCGGTTGGTCATGGAAGCAGCGGAAACGCGCGGGTGGACGTGCCGGCGATCATAGGCACTTCGCGCCTAAAATCGGCCGATCTGCCACCGCACGCCCCCGATGAACGCCCCCGCCCGCTGCGCCCGATCCACGGGCGAGACCGCGAGCGTGCGCAGGGGGCGGTCGGGCCCGGCCCTCGAGCGCGGCTCGGGTCGGTGCGACCAACGGCACCCGATTTCTCACCATCCCGGAGCTTCCCCATGTCAAGCAACCCACTGGCGACCGCCCTGGTCGCCCCGTTCGAACAGCTGAGGATGACCGACGTCGAGTCGGTGGGCGGCAAGAACGCCTCGCTCGGCGAAATGATCAGCCAGCTCGCCGCCTCGGGTGTGCGCGTGCCGGGCGGCTTCGCGACGACGGCGCACGCGTTCCGCCTGTTCCTGCGCCACGCCGGGCTCGACAAGAAGATCGAGGCGCGCCTGTCGACGCTCAACACCGACGACGTGCGCGCGCTCGCCGAGGCCGGCGCCGAGATCCGCCACTGGATCGAAGCCACGCCATTCCCGCCCGAGCTCGACGCGGCGATCCATGCCGAGTTCGCGAAGCTGACCGCGGGCAGCCCCGAAGCCTCGTTCGCGGTGCGCTCGTCGGCCACCGCCGAAGACCTGCCCGACGCGTCGTTCGCCGGCCAGCAGGAGACCTTTCTCAACGTGATCGGCATCGACGAGGTGCTGGCGAAGATGAAGGAGGTGTTCGCCTCGCTCTACAACGACCGCGCGATCAGCTACCGCGTCCACAAGGGCTTCGCGCACGCCGACGTGGCGCTGTCGGCCGGCGTGCAGCGCATGGTGCGCTCCGACCTCGGCGCGGCCGGCGTGATGTTCACGATCGACACCGAGAGCGGATTCAAGGACGTGGTGTTCATCACCTCGAGCTACGGCCTGGGCGAGACGGTGGTGCAGGGCGCCGTCAACCCCGACGAGTTCTACGTCCACAAGCCGGCGCTGCGCAATGGCAAGCACGCGATCATCCGCCGCAACCTCGGCTCGAAGCTGATCAAGATGGAGTTCGCCACCAAAGCCGAGAAGGCCGCGAGCGGGCGCCTCGTGAAGACCGTCGACACGCTGCACGAGCAGCGCAACCGCTACTCGCTCAGCGACGCCGACGTGGCCGAGCTCGCCGGCTACGCGCTGACGATCGAGCAGCACTACGGCCGGCCGATGGACATCGAGTGGGGCAAGGACGGCGCCGACGGCAAGCTCTACATCCTGCAGGCGCGGCCCGAGACCGTGAAGAGCCAGCAGGAAGGCAAGGCCGAGCAGCGCTACAAGTTGAAGGGCAGCAGCACGGTGCTGTCTGAAGGCCGCGCGATCGGCCAGAAGATCGGCACCGGGCCGGTCCGCATCGTGCACAGCATCGCCGACATGGACCAGGTGCAGCCGGGCGACGTGCTCGTCACCGACATGACCGATCCGAACTGGGAGCCGGTGATGAAACGCGCCGCGGCGATCGTCACCAACCGCGGCGGGCGCACCTGCCATGCCGCGATCATCGCGCGCGAACTCGGCATTCCGGCCGTGGTCGGCTGCGGTGATGCTACCGAAGTGCTGCAGCCCGGCGCGCTGGTGACGGTGGCGTGCTCGGAAGGCGACACCGGCTACATCTACGACGGCCTGCTCGAAACCGAGGTCAGCGAC
>DATMIN010000082.1:0-6941 GCA_035554275.1 Burkholderiaceae bacterium | reverse complement strand
CCTCGCCGGGGAGCAGGGCGCGGACGACATCGAGCAGGTGCTCGGCGCCGCGCACCGACAGGCCGCCCACCGAAGCGGTTTCGTCGGCACTGGCGATCGGCAGGATCAGGGTGCGCGAGCGTTCGAGCGCGCTGGCGCTGCGCTGCATCGCCAGGCCCATCGCCAGCGCGCCGTGCACCGGACGCAGCTCGCCGCCGAGCGAGAGCTCGCCGGCGAACTCGCAGGCGTCGAGCGCGGCGGCATCGAGCTGGCCGCTGGCGGCGAGGATGCCGAGCGCGATCGGCAGGTCGAAGCGGCCCGATTCCTTCGGCAGGTCGGCCGGCGCCAGGTTGACCGTGATGCGCTTGTTGTGCGGGAACTCGAGGCCGCTGTTCTGCAGCGCGGCGCGCACCCGCTCGCGCGCTTCCTTGACCTCGGTGTCGGCCAGCCCGACCAGCGTAAAGCTCGGCAGCCCGTTGGCCAGGTGCACCTCGACCGTGACTTCGGGCGCCTGCAGCGCATGCAGCGCCCGGCTGTGGATGACGGCGAGGGACATCGTGTCGAGGGCCGGCAGGCCAAGCGCGGGGCGCGAACCCGCGCATTGTGCCGGCCCGCGGTGCCGACACCGCATGCACCGCACCGTGCACTTGACCGGTGCATTCCGTTGCAAGGCATCGAAATGGTGCTCGGGCGGCGCGGGCGCTCGCCGGGGCGGCGCCGCACGCAACGCCCGGCGTGCCGTAACGAGCTGCAAGGCGCTGGCACACATCGTGCAAAACCGCGCCGTCCCTCGAACCCCACGGAGCTCAAACGATGATCAAGTCAGTCCTCTTTCTCGCCGTCGCATCCACGCTCGGGGCCGCTGCCCGCGCGGAGGACCCGCCCGCGTCGCCCTTCACCGGCAACATCGCCGTGACGACGAACTACAAGTACCGCGGCCAGGACCAGGGCAAATTGCCGTCCAAGACCGTGCGCCCCGCGGTGCAGGGCGGCTTCGACTGGAGCAAGGACGGCTGGTATCTGGGCAACTGGAACTCCAGCATCGGCTGGACCACCGACGCCAGCGTCGAGATGGATTTCTACGGTGGCTACAAGGGCGAGATCGTCAAGGACCTCGGCTACGACGTCGGCATCCTGCAGTACGCGTACCCGGGCCAGGCCTCGGCCAACGTGACCGAGCTGTATGGCGCGATCAGCTGGAGCATCCTGACGCTGAAGTACTCGGGCACCGTCTCGAAGGACTACTTCGGCTGGGGCAAGGCGTTCCAGGACGCGAGCCCGGTGCCGATCGGCAAGCCGAGCGGCCGCGGCACCGGCTACCTCGACCTGTCGGCGAACTACGAGGTCGTCAAGGCGCTGACCCTGAACGCGCACGTCGGCTACACGCGCTACTCGAGCGACCTGCGCGACCAGGGCCTGCCCAGCTACACCGACTACAAGCTCGGCGCGACCTACGACCTCGGCTCCGGCTTCACGATCGCCGGGGCGGTGGTGGGCGCGACCAAGAAGAACTACTACGGGGACATCAACAAGGCGCGCTTCATCGCGACGCTGACCAAGACCCTGTAATCCGTCCGGTGCCGGCCGTGCGCTAGCGCGGGCGATGCCGAAGCAACCACACCCTCCGTTCAGAAAGAGGTTCGACCATGAAGATGGTGACCGCCATCGTCAAGCCCTTCAAGCTTGACGAAGTCCGCGAAGCCCTCAGCGCCATCGGCGTGCAGGGCATCACGGTGACCGAAGTCAAGGGCTTCGGCCGCCAGAAGGGCCACACCGAGCTGTACCGCGGTGCGGAGTACGTCGTCGATTTCCTGCCGAAGGTGAAGATCGAGGCGGCGGTCGACGACGCGATCGTCGACCGCGTGATCGAGGCCATCGAAGCTGCCGCGCGCACCGGCAAGATCGGCGACGGCAAGGTATTTGTGTTCACGCTCGAGCAGGTGGTGCGCATCCGCACCGGCGAGACCGGCAAAGACGCGCTCTGAGAAACCACAGGAAATAACACCACCATGAGAAAACTGATGGCTTCATTGGTCCTGGGCCTCGCGGCCCTGGGCTTCGCCGGGGTCGCGCAAGCGCAGGACGCCGCCTCCGCACCGGCGGCGGCAGCGCCGGCGTCGGCCGCCGCGTCGGCACCCGATGCGGCGGCGTCGGGCGCGTCGGCACCTGCGGCGGCGGCTTCGGCACCGGTGCCGAACAAGGGTGACACCGCCTGGATGATCGTCGCCACCGCGTTCGTGATCATGATGTCGATCCCGGGCCTGGCGCTGTTCTACGGCGGTCTGGTGCGCAGCAAGAACATGCTGTCGGTGCTGATGCAGGTGTTCGTCGTGTTCTCGATGATCGTCGTGCTGTGGTGCATCTACGGCTACAGCCTCGCGTTCACCGAGGGCAATGCCTACATCGGCGGATTCGACCGGCTGTTCATGAAGGGCATGTTCAACCCGGCGGACGGCTCGTTCTCGACCGCGGCAACCTTCAGCAAAGGCGTGGTCCTGCCCGAGCTGCTGTACCTGGCGTTCCAGGCCACGTTCGCGGCGATCACCTGCTGCTTGATCGTGGGCGCGTTCGCCGAGCGCATGAAGTTCTCGGCGGTGCTGCTGTTCATGGTGCTGTGGTTCACCTTCAGCTACGCGCCGATCGCGCACATGGTCTGGTTCTGGCCCGGCCCGGATGCGTTCAGCGCGAAGGACGTGATCGACGCGCAGACGGCCAAGGGCGGCCTGATGTGGCAATGGGGTGCGCTCGACTTCGCCGGCGGCACCGTGGTGCACATCAACGCGGCGGTCGCGGGCCTGGTCGGCGCCTTCATGGTCGGCAAGCGCGTCGGCTACGGCAAGGAGGCGTTCACGCCGCACTCGCTGACGCTGACGATGGTCGGTGCCTCGCTGCTGTGGGTCGGCTGGTTCGGCTTCAACGCCGGCTCGGCGCTCGAGGCCAACAACACCGCGGTGCTCGCGTTCATCAACACCTTCTCGGCCACCGCCGCGGCGGTGCTGGCGTGGTGCATCGGTGAGGCGCTGATGAGCGGCAAGGCCTCGATGCTCGGTGCGGCGTCGGGCGCGGTCGCCGGCCTGGTGGCGATCACGCCGGCCTGCGGCAACGTCGGCCTGATGGGTGCGATCGTGATCGGCTTCGTCGCCGGCTTCGCCTGCCTGTGGGGCGTCAACGGCCTGAAGAAGCTGCTCGGCGCGGACGACTCGCTCGACGTGTTCGGCGTGCACGGTGTCGGCGGTATCGTCGGCGCGCTGCTGACCGGCGTGTTCAACACGCAGGCGCTCGGCGGCCCGGGCTTCGTCGGCGACTGGGTCACGGCCTCGGTCACCTCGAACCCGATCGGCACGCAGGTGTGGATCCAGCTGAAGGCGGTGCTGGTGACGATCGTCTGGTCGGGCGTGGTGTCGCTGATCGCGTACTTCATCGTCGACAAGGTCATCGGCCTGCGGGTCAGCGAGGAAGACGAGCGCGAGGGTCTGGACATCAGCGCCCACGGCGAGACGGCGTACCACAATTAGCGGCTGCGCCAGACAGGACAGCGGGGTCGCCTTCGGCGACCCCTTCTCGGTGGGGGCCGCTCTTGCGGCCCTTTTTTCGTCTGCGCGGGGCGCTTGCGGCGCGGTCCGACCGCCCCAAATGCCTAGAATGAAACGTGCGTCCGCACGCCCTCCAGAGCACCAGCCATGGTCCCCCACCTCATCACCGCGCTGAACGGCCCGATCAACGAACTCGAGCAGCGCATCCTCGAGTCGCTGCCGGCGATCGAGCGCTGGTTCCGGCTCGAGTGGATGGAGCACACGCCGCCGTTCTACACCTCGGTCGACGTGCGCAACGCCGGCTTCAAGCTCGCGCCGGTCGACACCAACCTGTTCCCCGGCGGCTTCAACAACCTGACGGTCGAGATGCTGCCGCTGGCGGTGCAGGCGGCGATGGCGGCGATCGAGAAGATCTGCCCCGAGGCGAAGAACCTGCTGCTCGTGCCCGAGCGCCACACCCGCAACACGTTCTACCTCGCCAACGTGCAGCGGCTGACGCAGATCTTCCACATGGCCGGGCTCAACGTGCGCCTGGGCACGCTCGACGAATCGATCACCCAGGCCACCGAACTCGCGCTGCCCGACGGCAGCACGCTCACGCTCGAGCCGCTGCTGCGCACGCGCGGGCGCCTCGGGCTGAAGAACTTCGACCCGTGCACGATCCTGCTCAACAACGACCTGTCGGCCGGCGTGCCGGCGGTGCTGCAAAATCTGCACGAGCAATACCTGCTGCCGCCGCTGCACGCGGGCTGGGCGACGCGCCGCAAGACCCAGCACTTCCACGCCTACGAAGAGGTCGCGAAGAAATTCGCCAAGCTGCTCGGCATGGACCCGTGGCTGATCAACCCGATGTACACGAAGTGCGGCGAGGTCAACTTCGAGGACGGCACCGGCGACGAGTGCCTGATGAGCAACGCCGAGGCGCTGCTCGGCAAGATCCGGCGCAAGTACAAGGAGTACGGCATCCAGGAGAAGCCGTTCATCATCGTCAAGGCCGACGCCGGCACCTACGGCATGGGCATCATGACCGTGCGCGACCCGAAGGATCTGGCCGATCTGTCGCGCCGCACGCGCAACAAGATGAGCGTCGGCAAGGACGGCAAGGAGGTCCACGAGGTGATCCTGCAGGAAGGCGTGCCGACGTACGAACGCGTCAACGATGCGGTGGCCGAGCCGGTCGTCTACATGATCGACCGCTACGTCGTCGGCGGCTTCTACCGCGTCAATGCCGGGCGCGGCATCGACGAGAACCTGAACGCGCCCGGCGCGCACTTCGCGCCGCTCGCGTTCGCCGAGCACAACCAGCTGCCCCGGCCCGGCGCCAAACCAGGCGCGAGCGCGCCGAACCGGTTCTACATGTACGGCGTGATCGCGCGCCTGGCCTCGGTGGCGGCGAGCTACGAGCTCGAGGCGACCGACCCGAACGCCGAGGTCTACGAGTAGGGCGGCGCGCGCGGCGGCCGCCGGCCACTGCCCCCACGACCCGTCGTCGTCCGCCCTCGCTCCGCCGCAGCGCCCCGTGACCGCCCCCCAGACCGGCCGCTCCAGCCTCGCGGCGCTGACGCTCGGCGCGCTCGGCGTCGTCTACGGCGACATCGGCACCAGCCCGCTGTACGCGCTGCGCGAGGTGTTTGCCACCAAGCATGCGACGCTGTCCGAGGCCGACATCCTGGGCGTGCTGTCGCTGGTGTTCTGGACCCTGACGGTGATCGTCTCGCTGAAGTACGTGCTGCTGATCATGCGCGCCAACAACAACGGCGAGGGCGGCACGATGGCGCTGATGGCGCTGTCGACGCATGCGGTCGGCGAGCGCCCGCGCCTGCGCAGCGCGCTGATCGTGATGGGCATCCTCGGCGCCGCGCTGTTCTACGGCGATGGCGTGATCACGCCGGCGATCTCGGTGCTGTCGGCCGTCGAGGGCCTCGAGGTCGCGACGCCGGCGTTCAAGCCTTACGTGGTGCCGATCACGCTGGCGGTGATCACGCTGCTGTATGCGGTGCAGCGCTACGGCACCGGCGCGATGGGGCGCTGGTTCGGGCCGTTCACGATCGTCTGGTTCCTGGTGATCGGCTTCTGGGGCGTGGTCTGGATCGTGCGCGCGCCGCAGGTGCTGGCGGCGCTGAACCCGTGGCATGCGCTGAGCTTCGGCATCGAGCACGGCCATGCCACGCTGCTGGTGCTCGGCGCGGTGTTCCTCGCCGTCACCGGCGCCGAGGCGCTGTATGCCGACATGGGCCACTTCGGCAAGCGGCCGATCCAGGTCGCGTGGTTCGTGCTGGTGTTTCCGGCGCTGGTGCTGAACTACTTCGGCCAGGGCGCGCTGATGCTGCTCGAGCCGGCGAAGGCCGACAACCCGTTCTTCAACATGGTGCCGGCGTGGTTCCTGCTGCCGATGGTCGTGCTGGCCACGCTGGCCACGGTGATCGCCTCGCAGGCCACGATCTCGGGCACCTTCTCGGTTACCAAGCAGGCGATCCAGCTCGGCTACCTGCCGCGCCTGCGCGTGCTGCACACCTCGGAGCGCGACACCGGGCAGATCTACATCCCGGGCGTGAACTGGCTGCAGTACGCGGCGATCGTCGCGGCGGTGCTGCACTTCGGCTCGTCGAGCGCGCTGGCCACCGCCTACGGCATCGCCGTCACCGCGACGATGGTGCTGACCACCGTGATGACGTTCTTCGTGATCCGCTACCGCTGGCACTACCCGCTTTGGCTGTGCCTGGGCGCGACCGGCTTCTTCCTCGCAATCGAGCTGGTGTTCTTCTCGTCCAACATCCTGAAGGTGCTGTCGGGCGGTTGGTTCACGCTGCTGATCGCGGCGTTCGTGTTCACCGTGATGATGACCTGGGCGCGCGGCCGCGAGCTGCTCGGCGCGAGCCTGCGCGCCGACGCGATCGAACTCAAGCCGTTCCTGCAGAGCGTGCTGATGGACCCGCCGATGCGCGTGCCCGGCACCGCGGTGTTCATGAACGGCGAGGCCGACCTGACGCCGACCGCGCTGCTGCACAACCTGAAGCACAACAACGTGCTGCACGAGACCAACCTGTTCGTCACCGTGACCACGCTCGACGTGCCGTGGGTGCCGTTCGCGCAGCGCGCGCGCGCCGAGCCGCTGTGCGAGGGCGCCTGGGCGGTGAGCCTGAGCTTCGGCTTCAAGAACGATGTCGACGTGCCGGCCGCGCTCGAGGCGCTCGCGGGCCGCGGCTTCGAGCTCGACCCGATGATGACCTCGTACTTCCTGTCGCGCGCCACCGTCGTGCCGACGCTGGGCGCGGGCATGGCGCCGTGGCGCGAGAAGCTGTTCGCCAACATGCACCGCAACGCCGCCTCGGCGGTCGACTTCCTGAACCTGCCCCCGAACCGGGTGGTCGAGCTCGGCACCAAGGTGCAGATCTGAGAACCTGTGAAGTAATCCGATGCACCCGCGTG
>DATMIN010000081.1:0-11424 GCA_035554275.1 Burkholderiaceae bacterium | reverse complement strand
CGTGGTGTCGGGCATCAGCGCGTTGCGCAGGCTGTCGTCGAGCGCGGCGTCGCCCTGCATCTCGCCGTCGGCCGGCACGTCGGGCATGTGCTGCACGAACAGGTCGCGCGCGCGCCGCATCTTCAGCGCGCCGGGCCGCTTGCTGCTGCCGTACGACGAGTGCGACAGGAACGCGACCCGCGGCTCGAGGCCGAAGTGGCGGATCGCGTCGACCGCCATCGCAGCGATGCCGGCGAGTTCTTCGGCGCTCGGGTCTTCGTTGACGTACGCATCGGTGACGAACAGCGTGTGCTTGGGCAGCATCAGCGCGTTCAGCGTCGCGTAGACCGGCGCGTCGCGGCGCCGGCCGACGATCTCGTCGATGTGCGCGAGATGCCCGTCGAAGCGGCCGACCAGGCCGCACAGCATGCCGTCGGCGTCGCCGAGGTGGATCATCAGCGCGGCGATCGTCGTGTTCGAGCGCCGCACCACGGCCTTGGCCATGTCGGGCGTGACGCCGTTGCGCGCGTTGAGTTGGTAGTACGTCTCCCAGTAGTGGCGAAAGCGCGAATCGTCTTCCGGGTTCACGACCTCGTAGTCGCGCCCGGCCTGAAGGCGCAGCCCGGCGCGCTCGATGCGCATCTCGATCACCGCCGGGCGGCCGATCAGGATCGGCTTGACGAGCTTCTCGTCCAGCGCGATCTGCACCGCGCGCAGCACGCGCTCGTCTTCGCCCTCGGCATAGGCCACGCGCTTCGGGTTCGCGCGCGCGGCGCCGAACACCGGCCGCATGAACATGCCGGTGTGAGTGACGAAGCGCATCAGCGACTGGCGGTACGCGTCGAGGTCGGCGATCGGGCGCGTCGCCACGCCCGAGGCCTCGGCCGCCTTCGCCACCGCCGGTGCGATGCGCAGGATCAGGCGCGAATCGAACGGCGTCGGGATCAGGTAGTCGGCGCCGAAGCGCAGCTCGCGGCCGGCGTACGCGGCGGCGACCTCGGCGCTGATCTCGGCCTTCGCGAGATCGGCGATCTCGCGCACGCACGCGACCTTCATCGCCTCGGTGATGCTGGTCGCGCCGCTGTCGAGCGCGCCGCGGAAGATGTACGGGAAGCACAGCACGTTGTTGACCTGGTTCGGATAGTCCGAGCGGCCGGTGGCGATGATGCAGTCGGGCCGCACCTGCTTTGCGAGCTCGGGCCGAATCTCGGGCTCGGGGTTCGCGAGCGCCAGGATGATCGGCGCGCGCGCCATCGAGACCACCATCTCCGGCGTCACCGCACCGGCCGCCGAGCAGCCGAGCAACACGTCGGCGCCCTGCATCACGTCGGCGAGCGTGCGCGCTTCGGTCTTTTGCTGGTAGCGCTTCTTCGATTCGTCGAGCTTGTCTTCGCGGCGGTCGTGCAGCACGCCCTTCGAATCGCACATGAACACGTTGGCGCGCTTCACGCCGAGTTCGACCATCAGATCGAGGCAGGCGATCGCCGCGGCGCCGGCGCCCGAGACCGCGACCTTGACCTCGCCGATCTGCTTGCCGACGAGTTCGAGGCCATTCAGCAGCGCCGCGGCCGAGATGATCGCGGTGCCGTGCTGGTCGTCGTGGAAGACCGGGATCTTCATCCGCTCGCGCAGCTTCTTCTCGATGTAGAAGCACTCGGGCGCCTTGATGTCTTCGAGGTTCACGCCGCCGAGCGTCGGCTCGAGCGCGGCGATGATCTCGACCAGCTTGTCGGGGTCGCGCTCGGCGAGTTCGATGTCGAACACGTCGATGCCGGCGAACTTCTGGAACAGGCAGCCCTTGCCCTCCATCACCGGCTTGCCGGCCAGCGGGCCGATGTCGCCGAGGCCGAGCACCGCGGTGCCGTTGGTGATCACGCCGACGAGGTTGCCGCGCGAGGTGTACTCGGCCGCCAGCGACGGATCGGCCTCGATCGCGAGGCACGCGTAGGCCACGCCGGGCGAGTACGCGAGCGACAGATCGCGCTGGTTGCTGAGCGGCTTGGTCGGTGCGACCGTGATCTTGCCGCGCACCGGCGTGCGGTGGTACTCGAGCGCGGCGTCGCGCAGCGCGGCTTCGGCGGCAGACAACTCGGCGGTGTGCTTCTTCATGACGCGGCTCCGTGGCGATGAGGTTGCGACGATGGTGCCCCTTTGGGCGCCCCCGACACTCGGGAGAATCCCCAGCGCCGCCGCAGCGCCGGCCGGCTGCCTAACCGCCGAGATACGCCGCCAGCACCTTCGGGTCGTCGAGCAGCGCCGCGCCCGGGCCGTCGAGCACGATGCGGCCGCTCTCGAGCACGTAGCCGTGCTGCGCGATCTTCAGCGCCTGGCGCACGTTTTGCTCGACCAGGAAGATCGTCAGCCCTTCGGCGTTGATCTCGCGCAGCGTGCGGAAGATGTCCTGCACGATGATCGGCGCCAGGCCCATCGACGGCTCGTCGAGCAGCAGCAGGCGCGGCCGGGCGAGCAGCGCGCGGCCGATCGCGAGCATCTGCTGCTCGCCGCCCGAGAGGTTGCCGGCCACGCCGTCGAGCCGCTCCTTCAGGCGCGGGAACAGCGTCAGCACGCGTTCGAGATCGCTCGTGATCGCGGCGCGGTCTTTCCGACGGTACGCCCCGAGTTCGAGGTTCTCGCGCACGCTCAGCGTCGTCAGGATCGCGCGGCCCTCGGCCACCTGCACCAGGCCGCGTTCGACGATGCGGTGTGGCGCGAGCCTGGTCAGCTCTTCGCCGTCGAAACGGATCGAGCCGGCGCGCGGCTTCACCAGGCCCGACAGCGCCAGCAGCGTGGTCGACTTGCCGGCGCCGTTGGCGCCGACGAGCGTGCGGATCTCGCCGGCGTTCACGTCGAACGAGATTCCCTGTACTGCCTCGATGTGCCCGTAGGCGACTTCGAGGCCGCGGACTTCGAGCAGCGCGCTCACGCGGCCGCCTCGTCGTCGTCGCGCCCGAGATAAGCCTCGATCACGTCGGCGTTGTTCTTGATCTCGTCGGGCGTGCCCGCGGCGATGATGCGGCCGAAGTTCAGCACCGCGATGCGCTCGCACAGGCCCATCACGAAGCGCATGTCGTGCTCGATCATGAAGATCGTGAAGCCGCGCTTCGTGATCTCGCCGATCACCCGCATCAGCTCGACCTTCTCGGCGCTGTTCATGCCGGCCACCGGCTCGTCGAGCAGCAGCAGCTTCGGCTCGGTGGCCAGCGCACGGGCGAGCTCGAGCTTGCGCTGGTCGCCGTACGAGAGGTTGTCGGCGATCGCGCCGGCCCTCGCGGCCAGGCCGACCCAGCCGAGCAGCTCGTGCGCGCGCTCGCGCGCGCGCCGCTCCTGGGCGCGGAAGTCGGGCAGCGAAAGCAGCCAGCCGGCCACGCCGTAGCGCAGGTGCGCATGCATGCCGACGACCACGTTCTCGAGCAGCGTCATCTCCTTGAAGATGCGGATGTTCTGGAACGTGCGGCCAATGCCGCGCCGCGTGATCTCGTGCGGCGCCACGCCGACCAGGCTCGCGCCGCCGAACTCGATCGCGCCCGCGGTCGGCGCGAGCAGGCCGGTGATCAGGTTGAAGACCGTCGTCTTGCCGGCGCCGTTCGGGCCGATCAGGCCGAACACCTTGGCCGGGGGCACCTCGAACGACACGTCCTGCAGCACGGCGAGGCCGCCGAAGCGCTTCGAGATGCCGTGCAGGCGCAGCATCGCCGGCGTGGTCGTGCTCACGGCGCGCTCCGCAGGCCGACCCAGCGGCGCAGGCGCTGCGGGTCCCACAGGCCCTTCGGCAGGAACAGCACGATCAGCACCAGGATCAGGCCGTTGATCATCGTGCGGAAGTCCTTGAAGCCGCGCAGCAGCTCGGGCAGCAGCGTGACGATCGCCGCGCCGAGCACCGGCCCGGTCAGCCCGCCGGTGCCGCCGAGGATCGCCATCGTCAGGATGTCGACGCCGCGGTCGAAGTTGTATTCGCCCGGGCCGATGAAGAACGTCAGGTGCGCGTTCAGCGCGCCGGCCAGGCCGGCGATCGCCGCACCGAGCGCGAACGCGAGCATCTTATGCGCCATCACGCCGATGCCCATCAGCGACGCGGCCACCGCGTCTTCCTTGATCGCCTCGAACGCGCGCCCGAGGCGCGAGCGCCGCAGCCGCCACAACACCAGCAGCGTCACGACGAGTGCGGCGAGCACGTGCCACCACTGTGTCGATTGCGGAATGCCGTTCAGGCCGAGCGCACCGCCGGTCAGCGACTCGGCGTTCAGGATCGCGACGCGCACCACCTCGCCGAAGCCGAGCGTGGCCATCGCGAGGTAGACGCCCGACAGCCGCAACGTCGGCCCGCCGATCGCGAGCGCGACGAGCGTCGGCGCCGCGATGCCGCCGGCGAGCGCGAGCGGAAACGGCGCGCCGTAGTTCATCGTCAGGATCGAGGCGGTGTACGCGCCGATGCCCATGAACGCGGCGTTCGCCATCGCGAGCAGCCCGCACGACAGCGTGAGCCAGATCGACAGCGCGAGCAGCGCGTTGATGCCCACCGTGAGCACCAGGTTGCTGTAGACCTGCCAGAAGGCGTCGAAAGACTCCATGCTCAAGCTTTGCGTTCCAGCACCTTGCCGAACATCCCTTGCGGGCGCAGCAGCAGCACGAGGAACAACAGCCCGAACGCGACCGCGTCGCGCATCGTCGAGCCGATGTAGGCGACCGACATCACTTCGGCGAAGCCGAGGAAGAGGCCACCGATCAGCGCGCCGCGAATGTCGCCCATGCCGCCGAGGATGATCACCGCGATCCCCTTGTGCAGCATCGGCTGGCCCATCAGCGGGAACACCGCGTTCGAGTACAGCGCGATCAGCACGCCGCTGACGCCGCCGAGCGCGGCCGCGGTGAACGACGTGAGATAGAACAGCCCCTCGACGTTGATGCCGAGCAGCATCGCCGCCTTCGGCGACTCGGCGATCGCGCGCAGCGCGCGGCCGAGTTGCGTCTTGCGCATCACGATCAGCAACCCGGCCATCAGCGCGAACGACAGCACGATGATCGCGACCTCGAGCACGCTGATCTGCACGCCGAGGAAGTGCAGCTGCGCGTCGGGCACGAGGTCACTCGGGAAGCGCAGGTTGGCCGCCCCGAACAGGCCCTGCGCGGCGTTGTTCAGGAAGATGCCGATCCCGATCGTCGCGATCATCGGGATCAGGTGCGGCGCGTGGCGGTGCCGCAGCGGCTTGAGCACCAGCACGTCGATCACCAGGCCGAGCACGCCGGCGATGACGAACGCCGCCGCGAGCGAAGCCCACAGCGGCAGGCTCAGCCGCGTGACGACTTCCAGCGCCGCATACGCGCCGACCATGAACACCGCGCCATGCGACAGGTTGATCACGCCCAGCACGCCGAACACCAGCGTGAAGCCGAGCGCGAACAGGGCGTAGACGCAGCCGAGCGACAGCGCGTTGACGAGCTGCTGCTCGAGCATCGCGTTCCGCTTACTTTTCGATGGAGTACTTGCCGCCCTTGGTGACCGACACGATCGCGGCCTGCTGGGCGTCGTAGCCGGCCGGCTTGCCGTCCTTGGTCATCGCCTGGCGGAACTTGAACGCGCCGGTCGCGCCGGTATGCGTCACGCTCGGCAGCGCGTCGCGCAGCGCCTTGCGGTCGGCCTCGAGGTTGCCGCTGAGCTTGATCTTGCCGAGTGCGGTGGCGACGATGTTCAGCGCGTCGTAGGCCTGCGCGCCGAACTGGTCGGGCGCGGCCTTGTACTTCTGCGTGTACGCGACGACGAAGTGCTGGTTCTCCTTCGTCTGGTTGCCCAGCGCCCACGGGCTGCCGACCCACAGCTTGTCGCTCTTGTCCTTGGCGAGATCGAAGATCTTCACCGAGTTCATGCCGTTGCCGCCGATCACCGGCAGCTCGATGCCGAGCTGGCGCGCCTGCACCATGATCGGCGCGCCTTCGGCGATCAGCGCCGACAGCACGATCGCATCGGCGCCGCTGGCCTTGATCTTCGTCAGTTGCGCCTTGAAGTCGACGTCGCCCTTCGCGAAGGTCTCGGTCGTCGTGACCGGCACGTTGAGCGTCTCGAGCGCCTTCTTGAACGCGTCGTAGCCGCTCTTCGTGAACACGTCGTCGTTGCCGTACAGCACCGCGACCTTCTTGATGTTGGCGTGCTTGATCGCGACGCGCAGCGTCTCGGGCAGCACGTCGGCCTCGGTCACCGAGTTGCGGAACACGTGGTCGCCGATCGAGGTGATGCCGTCGGCGGTGTTCGAGGTGCCGAACACCACGATCTTCGCGGCCTGCGCGATCGGATCGGCGGCCTGCGCCGAGTTCGACAGCGTCGGGCCGAACAGCATCAGCACCTTGTCCTGGAAGATCAGCTTCTTGAAGACGTCGATCGCCTGTTCCTTCTTGCCGGCCTCGTCTTCGAACTGCAGCAAGAGCTTGCTGCCCTTCACGCCGCCGGCGGCGTTGATCTCGTCGGCCGCGAGCTGGAAGCCGTTCTTGATCGACTGGCCGTACTGGCCGGCCGGGCCCGACAGCGCCTCGGCCGCGCCGATCTTGATGTCGGCGGCCGCCGCGGCGCCGGCAAGGCCGGCCGCGCACAGCGCCGCGAGCAGGGCGTGCGTGCGCACGGTGCGAAAGAAGGTCATCGTTGTCTCCGTGAAGATGGATGCGCCGCGGGCGCGCGCCTGATGGGCGCGCCGGGCAGCCCGGTAGTCTATCCGGGCGTCGGCGCCCGGCGACGCGGGGTTGACCCGGGTCAGGTCGAGACCGCGCGGCCGCCGAGCGGCGGGGGGCCGTCGGTTCCGGCCGCGGGTGGCGCAGCGGTCGCGTCGGCAGCGAACGCCGAGTCGGCCGGCGCGAGCGGCGGCGTGCGGTCGATGCCGAACAGCCGGCTCGTCAGCCACACCAGGCCGGCGAACGAGCCGAGCCCGGCAATCGCGATCGCGACCAGCACGACCGCGCCGGTCCAGTCGGCGCTCGTCGCGACGAACGCCGCGGCGGCGCCGAACGCGGCGGCCCACGCGACGCGGTTGCCGCGGCGGCCGAACAGGCGCCCCTGCGCCAGTGCATACGCCATGCAGGCGACGAACGCGAGCAGCAGCTGCCACAGGCCCATCGAGCCGAGATCGGCGAACACCTTGGCGATTGGCGACATCGTTTTTTTATCCCGCTGGCCGCCCGGAGGCGGCGGCCGCGTGTTTCGTGGGTGGTCGCTCGGCACCCGCGCCGGTCGATCCGTCGCCGCCATTACACGGCGAATTCCAGCGCCGTAACCGTGTGTGCGCGCCGGCTCCGTGCAGGAGTTGTCTTCTTTGCTCCACGCAGCTCCCCTGCGCGCCGGAAATGACGGCAGCATGCGACAGCGTAAGCGCGGGTAAAGCCCCATGCTGGCGCGAGGCCATGTGTCTACGCGCTGGTCGTGCGCCGCGTTAAGTTAATTCACTACCGCAACCTTGGGAGTTGGTCATGAAGAAGATTCTCGCTGTCATGCTCGTCGCCGGTGCCGTCGGGTCGGCCGTGGCGCAACCCAGTGTCGGCGTCTCGATCGGCATCAACCAGCCCGGCGTCTACGGCCGCATCAACATCGGCGACGTGCCGCGCCCGGCGCTGGTGCTGCCGCAGCCGGTGATCATTGCGCGGCCGCGCGTTGCGGTTCAGCCCGAGCCGGTGTACCTGTACGTGCCCGACGATCACCAGCGCAACTGGCGCCGCTACTGCGGGCGCTACAACGCCTGCGGCCAGCCGGTCTACTTCGTGCGCGACCAGTGGGTGCGCGAGCGCTACGAACACGATCACCCGGGTTGGGACCGCGGCCGCCATCGCGGCTGGGATAAGCACGACAAGCACGACAAGCACGACGATCGCGGCCACGGCCGCGGCCGCGACTGACCGACCTGTCATGAACTGAGCGCAGCGCGGCAACGCGAACGGAGGCCTTCGATGATCGACCGTCGCGGATTGATCGCCGGTGTCGGGGCCTCGCTTGCGGCGCCGGCGTGGCTCGCCGGCTGCGCCACGTCGCCGGCCTCGACGAGCCGCGGCGCGCCGCGCTCGGCCGACAGCGCCGACCTGGCGCTGCTGAACCGCGTCACCTGGGGTGTCGACGGCGCGGTGCTCGCCGAGTTCGGTCGCGGCTCGCGCCGCGACTATCTCGATGCGCAACTGCGCGCCGAGCGCGGCGACCGCCTGCCGCCCGACGTGCAGGCGCAGATCGACGCGCTGCCGCTGCGTCAGAAGACGACGCTCGCGTGGGCCGCCGAGATGGACCAGCGCCGCCGCGACGCCGACGCGACCGCGAACGACGACGCGAAGAAGGTCGCGCAGCAGGCCTGGCCTCGTGTGACGCACCACTGACGCCCGGCGTCGGCGCGTTGTCCGACCAATCGGGCGGGACGGCGCTGACAGACAGTTACAGGCGCGCCGTCGACGATGCGCGGCATGTTGCGCCACGCCCCCGCTGCCCGCTCGTTCCTGGTGTCGTCGGCCGTGGCGCTGGTGATCGCGCAACCGGCGGCCGCGCAGCAGGCCGCTTCGGCAACCGCAGCGGCCGCGTCGTCGCCGGCGTCCGCGGCCTCGGTGGCTTCAGCGGCGTCGGCCGCCGACAAGAGCTACGTGATCCCGGCCGCCGAGATCATCGGCTTCGACTTCCTGCTCAGCCGCTACAACCGGCGCTTCAGCGGCGTCTCCGACTACGACATGAGCTGGGCCTCGATCAAGCGCAACCTGCGCGGGCCGTGGGTCGTCGACAACGACCCGTTCAAGATCAACCAGTTCGCGCACCCGTACCAGGGCTCGATCTACCACACCGCGGCGCGCGCGACCGGCCTGAGCTACTGGGAGGCTTCTGCCTACACCTTCGCCGGCAGCGCGTGGTGGGAGATCACCGGCGAGCAGACCCCGCCGTCGCGCAACGACCAGATCGCCAGCGGCATCGCCGGCAGCTTCCTCGGCGAGCCGCTGTTCCGCATGGCGCACCTGATGCTCGGGGGCCAGAGCCGGCTGCCGTACGCGTGGCGCTCGTGGGGCGCGGCGCTGGTGGCGCCGTCGGTCGGCTTCAACCGGCTCGTCTACGGCTCGCGCTTCGATGACGCGTTCAACGATCACGACCCGACGTTCTACGGGCGCCTGCGCGTCGGCGGCCAGCGCGTCGACCGTGACGACAGCGCGCTGCCGCTCGACGTGAAGCGCGGCGGCGCCGAGATCGACTACGCGATCGACTACGGCCTGCCCGGCAAGGACGGCTATACGTACTCACGGCCGTTCGACTACTTCAACTTCCGCGCCGTGATCAACAGCGTCAACGGCATGGAGAACCTCGCGACGCGCGGCCTGCTCGTCGGCGCCGACTACGCGCTCGGCGACGGCTACCGCGGCGTGTGGGGCCTGTTCGGCCAGTACGACTACATCGCGCCGCAGGTCTTCCACCTGTCGTCGACGGCGCTGTCGCTCGGCACCGCGGGGCAGTGGTGGGTGTCGCGCTCGGTGGCGTTGCAAGGCAGCGTGGCCGGCGGCTTCGGCTATGCCGCGGCGAGCGCCTACCGCGCCACCGACGACGACAAGGACTACCACTACGGCGTCGCGCCGCAGATCGGCCTGGCGCTGCGGGTGATCTCGGGCAACTCGGTCTCGGCCGACGTGAACGCGCAGAAGTTCTTCCTCGGCCGGGTCGCGAACCGCTCGGCCGGCCGCGACGACATCGCGCGCGTCGACGCCTCGCTCACCTGGCGCCTCAGCGGGCCGCACGCGCTCGGCGTCAAGTACGTCTGGTCGCACCGCAACGCCAGCATCCCCGGCTCCGGCGAGCGCAATCAGACGCTCGCGACCATCGGCCTGTACTACACGCTGATCGGCTTCGACGGATTCGGCGCGGTCGACTGGCGTTAGCGCGATCACTGGCTTACAACGAGACCATCCCCATGCCGACCCGCCCCAAGACAACGACTCCGCCCGCCGCGACGGACCCGCAAACCCGCGTCGACCTCACCGCCGACGCCGCCGCGGCGCCTGCCGAATCGCCCGCGCTGCCGCACGAGCGCGACCAGCAGCCGGGCGCGACCGGCGGCGTGACGAGCAAGCGGGTGCGTCAGGCGGCGCGCGACGTGGCGCGCGGGGTCGAGGACACGAGCCGCGCGCCCGAGGCCGACCGCGCCTACCGCAAGCTCAAGCGTTAGGCGCGCGGCCCCTTCAACTCGACGACGTTGCCCTCGGGGTCGGCGATGTAGATCGACGCACCTTCGCCCTCGGCGCCGTTTCGCTGCGCGAGCGGGCCGGCCTCGACGCCGTGCGCGCCGAGGTGGTGGCGGATCGCCGCCTCGTCGAACGGCTCGACGCGCACGCAGAAGTGATCGAGGTTGTGCCCACCCGCGCGCGCCGGCGCCGCGCCGCCCGCGCGCCCGAGCGGGCCGTCGACCGTGACGAGGTCGATCAGCGAGCGGCCGGCGCGCAACTGGACCAGGCCGATCGTGTCGTCGCGCCGGTCGATGCTGCAGCCGAGCACCTCGCGGTAGAAGCGCAGCATCGGCTCGAGCTGCGTGACGCGCAGCACCAGGTGATCGATCTCGCGGATGCGGATCATCGGGCTGCCTTGTCGAGCGTGGCCGGCGTCGCGCGGGCGCGTCAGCCGACGGCCTTATACAGGCTGATGTTGGTCGGCTCGTAGCCGAGCCCGGCATACAGCGCGCGCGCCGCGGCGTTGTGGCCGAACACCTGCAGCGCGACGCCGCGCAGCCCGAGCCGCCGCACCTCGCCCTCGAGCGCGACGAACGTGGCGCGGGCGTGGCCGCGGCGCCGCAGCGCCGCGTCGATGCGCACGTCGAACACGTAGGCGATGGGCGCGCCGAACTTCGTCTTCACCGCGAACCACAGCGTGCCGACCGGCGCCCCCTGCGCATCGACGATCGCGTAGAAGTGCTGGTCGGGCGTGGCCAGGCCTTGTGGCAGCAGCTCATCGTATTCCTTCGCCGACAGCGCGAGCGCGTCCGGCGCCGCCCACTGACCCGACGCGACCTTGTCGGCCGCGTAGCCCGGAATCGCCGCCTCGCGCCACGCGGCGAACTCGGCAGGCGTCATCGCGCGCAGGGTGGTGGAGGCGTTCATCGTGCGTTCATTCTGAGGCTGGCGCGGCCTGCGCCAGCAACGCCTTCGGCGCCTTCGCGCGCCACGCCTGCGCGACCAGCCGCTTCACGACCGCGGCGTCGGCGTCGGCGAGCGTCACGCGCAGGCCGACGATCTTCGCGCCCCAGCGCAGCTTCTCGAGGAACTCGGGGTGCATCGCGAGCGCGGCGTCGCGCGCCTCGTCGGCGACGAACACGTGCAGGTAGGCGTCGCCGGGCGGCACGGTCGCGAAGATCCGGCCGCGCACGCGGAACGACGCGTAGTCGAAGTGCGGTGCCTCGGCGGCCTCGGGCAGCGCCAGCGCGAAGCGGCGCACGGTCGCGATCTTCATCGGCGCACCGCGGCGCCGCC
>DATMIN010000080.1:0-2377 GCA_035554275.1 Burkholderiaceae bacterium | reverse complement strand
GCGACGACCAAGCGGCTGTGACGACGCCGCCGTCCGCGCCCTGGCTTTATCCGCGCTGGATCGCGCACCGCGGCGCCGGCAAGCTCGCGCCCGAGAACACGCTCGCCGCGTTCCGCCGCGGCGCGCAGCACGGCTACCGCGGGTTCGAGTGCGACGTGAAGCTCAGCGCCGACGGCGTGCCGTTCCTGCTCCACGACGCCACGCTCGAGCGCACGACGAGCGGCCGCGGCCCCGCGTCGGCGCTGACCTGGAACGCACTCGCGGCGCTCGACGCGGGTGCCTGGCACAGCGCCGCGTTCGCCGGCGAGGCGCCGCCGAGCCTCGCGGCGATCGCCGCGTTCTGCCTCGCCGGCGGCCACGCGCTGAACATCGAGATCAAGCCGACGCCGGGTGACGAGGCGCGCACCGGCGCGGTGGTCGCGGCGCAGGCCGCGCAGCACTGGGCCGGCCAGGCCGTGCCGCCGCTGCTCAGCTCGTTCCAGCCGGCGGCGCTGCACACCGCGCGCGACGCCGCACCGGCGCTGCCGCGCGCGCTGCTGCTTGACGCGCTGCTCGACGGCTGGTTCGACGCCGCGCGCGCGCTCGGCTGCGCGGCCGTCGTCACGCAACACGCGCTGATGAGCGCCGCGCTGATCGCGCGCCTGCACGACGCCGGCCTGCGCGCGCTCGTCTACACCGTCAACGAGCCCGACGTGGCGCGCCGCCTGCTCGCGCTCGGCATCGACGGGCTGATCACCGATGCGGTCGACCGCTTCGACCCCGCCGCGTCAGGCGTGACCTGACGCTGTCACGCCTTCGGCGACGAGCGCGTAGACGCGCGTGTCGCGCGGCTCGCCGGCCGGCGTGAGGCTGTCGCAGGCGAACACGCCCTCGAGCTCGAAGCCGGCGCGCTGCGCGACCCGCCAACTGCGCTCGTTGGTCGCGTCCATGCGCACCTCGACGCGGCGTGCGCGCAATCGCTCGAACGCGACGCGCGTCAGCGCGCGCACCGCCTCGGTCACGTAGCCGCGGCGCAGCCGGCTGCTGCGGCACCAGTAGCCAATCTCGAAGCGGCGCACCCGCCAGTCGATGCGGTGCAGCCCGGTGCCGCCGACGAACGCGCCCTCGCCGCCGTCGGCGCGGCGCTCGAACACGAACATCGGCAGGTCCTCGCGCAGCAGGAATTTCGCCTGCAGCCGGCGGCAGTCGGCCTCGCTCTGCGCGAGCGTCGGCGCGGCCTGCGCCCACGGCATGCGCACACGCAGATCGTCGAGCGATTCGAGCACCGCGGCGTTCAGTGCTTCGGCATCGCCGCGCTGCGCGCTGCGCAGCACGAGCCGCTCGGTGTCGATGCGCTCGGGCACGTCTTCATGCAAGGGTTCCATCGCCTTCCTCCTCGTCAAGCCTCGCCATTCCTCGTCAGACCACTTCGAGCGCGGCCGGCGGGCGCGCCGCGCGGACGTCGGCCTCGGCGCCGATCCAGTCGCGCTCGCGCTCCGGCGTCGGCAGCGTGCGCACATTGCGGATCGCCGCGACGCGCCACGCCACCAGCGCCAGCAGCAGCGCGCCGCCGCCGGCGAACGCGAGCGACGCGCGCAGCCCGAAGTGCTCGCCGAGCCAGCCGCCGAGCAGCGCGCCCGGGCCGGCCGGGATCAGGATCAGCCAGCGGATCGTGCTCGTCATGCGCCCGAGCAGATGCGCCGGCGTGACCGCCTGGCGCATCGCCAGGAAGTTGATGAACACCAGCACCGCGCCGCTCGAGAACAGCATCAGCATCAGCGCGAACGCGGCGATGCCGAACGGCCCGACCGGCGCCAGCGCGAGCAGCAGCCAGCCCGCGCCGCAGACCGCGAAGCCGAGCACGAAGCACGGCCCGGGGCCGATGCGCCGGCTGATGCGGCTGCCGAGCACGCTGGCGATGATCGTGCCCGCGCCCATGCCCATGTAGCTCAGGCCGACCGCCTGCTCCGAGAGGCCGAGCGTGCGCGTCGCGAACAGGATCTGCACCACCGTCGCGGCGTTGTGGCACATCTGCCAGGCGCCGACCGCGAGCGCGAGCGCGATCAGCAGCCGGTGATGGACGACGAAGCGCACACCGGCGCGCAGGTCGCGCCCGAAGTGGCGGTCGGCGCGGCGCTCGCGCGGCTCATGGATCACCAGGCCGCGCAGGATCGCGGTCGACACCAGCAGCAGCGTCGCGTCGACGAGCAGCGCGAGCGGCGCGCCCACCAGTCTGATCAGCGCACCGGCCAGCCCCGGGCCGGCGACCTCGGCGCCCGAGACGGCGAGCGCGTTCTTCGCGTGCGCCTCGACCAGCCGCTCGCGCGCGACCACCTGCGTCAGCACGATCTGCGCGGCGCTGCCGGCGATCGTCGCGACCGTGCCGAGCACGAACGAC
>DATMIN010000079.1:0-7099 GCA_035554275.1 Burkholderiaceae bacterium | reverse complement strand
CAGCCGCGCGACCGACGCGACCGCGCCCTGCGACACGGTGCGGCGCGACACCATCAGCAGCGCGCCACCCGGCTCGACCTCGAGCAGCCGGGCCTGCTCGGCGCTCGCCAGCACCGCCTCGACGACCTGCTCGGCCTCGGTCAGCGGCGCATGCTCGAACAGCACCGCCGACGGCGTGACCTGCGCCAGATCGCGCTCGAGCAGGTCGGGGGCGAGCGCGGGGTTGACGTGCCGGTCTTCGAGCTGGATCGGCACGCCGTTCTCGCGGTGCACCAGCGTCACGCGGAACAGCGCGGCGCCGGGGCGCAGCCGCATCGCCGCGGCGGTGCGCGCATCGGCCTTCTCGCGCTCGGCGCGGACGACCGTGGTGGTGTGCACATGGCCGCGTTCGCGGATCTCGGCGTCGATGTCGCGCACCTGCAGCAGGTTCGAGATCGGGTGCAGCTCGGCCACAAACGAGCCCGAGCCCTGGCGGCGCTCGATCAGGCCCTCTTCCTCGAGCTCGCGCAGCGCGCGGTGCACCGTCATGCGCGCGCAGCCGAAGGTCTGCACCAGCTCGCGCTCCGACGGCAGCCGCACGCCCGGCTCCCAGCCGCCCCGCGCGATGCGCTCGCGCAGCGCTGCCTTCACGGTCTCGTAGGGCAGCGGGCGGTGCAGCGGGGGGTGAACCGGTTTAGCGGCGGGCATCGATCGATTCTAGCGACGCGCATGCTAAAGTTGTCTAGACCACTTGAGGCCGCTGCTGCATCACCCACCGCACCGCCGACGCATGGACACGACGCCGCCGCACCACGCCCTCGTTCCGGGCTGCCTCGACGACGCGCTGCTCGCGCAGGCCGCGCAGGGTGGCGCGCGCTGGACGCTCGCCGACGCGGCGCGCCCGGGCGTTGCGGCCAGCGTGCAGGCGGTGCGCGAGCTGGTCGCGCAGCACGCGGCGGTCTACGGCATCAACACCGGCTTCGGCAAGCTCGCGCAGACGCGCATCGAAGACCGCGACCTCGCGCAATTGCAGACCAACCTCGTGCTCTCGCACAGCGCCGGCGTCGGCGCGCCGCTCGCGCCGCCGGTGGTGCGGCTGATGCTGCTGCTGAAGGCGGCGAGCCTGGCGCACGGCGTCTCGGGTGTGCGCGAGGAGGTGATCGACGCGCTGCTCGCGCTGCTCAACGCCGACGCGCTGCCGGTCGTGCCCGAGAAGGGCTCGGTCGGCGCATCCGGCGATCTTGCGCCGCTCGCGCATTTGGCCGGCGTGCTGATCGGTGTCGGTGAGGCGTTCGTCGACGGCGTGCGCGTGCCGGCCGCCGAAGGGCTCGCGCGCGCCGGGCTCGCGCCGCTGCGGCTCGGCCCGAAGGAGGGCCTGGCGCTGCTGAACGGCACGCAGTGCTCGACCGCGCTCGCGCTGCACGCGCTGCAGCGGCTGCGGCGCGTGTTCGACGCCGCGGTCGCGGTCGGCGCGATGACGGTCGATGCGGCGAAGGGCTCCGACACGCCGTTCGATGCGCGCATCCACGCGGTGCGCGGCCAGCCCGGCCAGCGCACGGTCGCCGCGCGCTACCGCGCCTGGCTCGCCGGCAGCGCGCTGCGCGCCTCGCACCTCGATTGCGACCGCGTGCAAGACCCGTACTGCCTGCGCTGCCAGCCGCAGGTGATGGGCGCGTGCCTCGACCAGATCGAGCACGCCGCGTTGGTCCTGCTGCGCGAAGCCAACGGCGTCTCCGACAACCCGCTGGTCTTCGCCGGCACGACCTCGGCCGAGCACGAGGCGCTGTCGGGCGGCAACTTCCACGCCGAGCCGGTCGCGTTCGCGGCCGACAACCTGGCGCTGGCGATCGCCGAGATCGGCGCGCTCGCCGAGCGCCGCACCGCGATGCTGATGGACCCGGTGCTGTCGGGCCTGCCGGCGTTCCTGATCGAGCACGGCGGGCTCAATTCGGGCTTCATGATCGCGCAGGTGACGTCGGCGGCGCTCGCGTCCGAGAACAAGTCGCTCGCGCACCCGGCGAGTGTCGACTCGCTGCCGACCTCGGCGAACCAGGAGGATCACGTCTCGATGGCGACGTTCGCGGCGCGGCGTCTGCACGCGATGCTCGACAACACCGCCGGCATCGTCGCGATCGAGTGGCTGTGCGCGGCGCAGGCGCTCGAGTTCCGGCGGCCGCTGCGCTCCTCTAGCGCGATCGAGGCGCTGCACGCACGGCTGCGCGCGCAGGTGCCGCGCCTGGCGGTCGATCGGTTGCTGTCGCCCGACATCGCCGCCGCTACCGAGCTGGTCGAGGCCGGCGTGCCCGACGCGCCGTAGCACCCGCGTCGCTACGGCGCCATCTGCACCGCACGCATCGTTTCGACGCGAATCTCCTCGGTCAGCTGCGCCTTCAACTCCGAGAAACGCGGCGTCGTCTTCACCGTGTAGTGGCGCGGGTACGGCAGGTCGATCGCGATCTCGCGCTTGATGCGGCCGGGCCGCGCGCTGAACACGACGCAGCGGTTGCCCATGAAGATCGCCTCGTCGATGTCGTGGGTCACGAACAGCACGGTCTTCTTGTGCAGCTCCCAGATTGACAGCAGCAGCTCCTGCATCAGCGCGCGGGTCTGGTGGTCGAGCGCGCCGAACGGCTCGTCGAGCAGCAGGATCTTCGGGTCGTTGGCGAGCGCACGCGCCAGCGCGACGCGCTGCTGCATCCCGCCCGACAGCTGCTTCGGGTAGTGGCGCTCGAAGCCGACGAGGCCAACCTCGGCGATGAAGCGCGCGGCGATCGCGGCCTGCTCGGCGGCGGGCACGCCCTTCTCGCGCAGCCCGAAGCAGACGTTGCGCTGCACCGTCAGCCACGGGAACAGCGTGTAACTCTGGAACACCATGCCGCGGTCGGCGCCGGGGCCGATGACGGCCTGGCCGTCGAGCCGCACGCGGCCGGTCGTCGGCACGTCGAGGCCGGCGACGATGCGCAGCAGCGTCGACTTGCCGCAGCCCGAGGGCCCGAGCACGGTGATGAAGTCGTTGTGCGCGACCGCGAGGTCGGTCGGCTGCAGCGCGAGCGTCGGCGCGCCGCCGTTGACACCGGCGAACGTGCGGCCCACGCCTTCGATCGAGAGCGTGCTCATCTCAAAGCGCCGCCCATCGGAACATCGCCCGGTTCGCGCGCTTGAACGCGAGATCCGACACCAGCCCGATCACGCCGATCGTGACGATGCCGAAGATGATCTGGTCGGTCGCGAGCAGCGCCTGGCTGTCGGTGATCATGTGGCCGATGCCGTTGCTCGCGCCGATCAGCTCGGCGACGATCACGTACGTCCAGGCCCAGCCGAGCACGAGCCGCAAGGTCTCGGCGATCTGCGGCGCGGCGGCCGGGATCAGCACGCGCTGGACGATGCCGATGTCGCTCGCGCCGAGCGTGTAGGCCGCCTCGACCAGATCGCGGCGCGTGGCGCCGACCTGCAGCGCGATCATCAGCACGAGCTGGAAGAACGAGCCGATGAAGATCAGCGCGAGCTTCTGCGCCTCGCCGATGCCGGCCCACAGGATCAGCAGCGGAATGAACGCCGACGCCGGCAGGTAGCGCGCGAACGAGACGAACGGCTCGAAGAACGCCTCGACCGGCTTGTACGCGCCCATCGCGACGCCGAGCGGCACCGCGAGCAGCGCGGCCAGCACGAAGCCGCCGAGCACGCGCCAGATCGTGAACGCGATGTCGGTCGCGAAGCCCTGCTCGGCCAGCAGCGTCCAGCCCGAGCGCAGCATCGTGAGCGGGTCGGCGAGGAAGGTCTTCGGCACGAAGCCGCCGAGCGTCGCCGCGGCCCACGCGGCGAAGAACAGCACGAAGAACGCCAGCCCGAGCCAGCGGCGGCGGCCGGCGCCGATCTCGCGAAGGGGTTTCAAAGGCCGGGCTTCAAGCGCGCGCTACTTCAGGAAGCTCGTGTCGGCGAGCGGCTTGAGGTCGGGGATCTGCTTGATCGTGCCGATCTCGAGCAGCAGCTCGGCCGCTTCCTTCGTGAACTGCGCATGCTCGCCGGCGAAGAACTTCTCGTTCGCGGCGCGGTCCTGCCAGCGCAGGTAGGCCTGCGACTTCTCGAACGCCTCGCCGCTCTGCTTGACGTCGGCGCCCATGATCTCGAACGACTTCTTCGGCTCCTTCTTGATCATCTCGAGCGCGTCGAAGTAACTGTCGGCGAGCGCCTTTGCGGCCTTCGGGTTCTCTTTCAGGAACTTCGGGCTGCAGCCGAAGGTGTCCATCACCATCGGGTAGTCGAGCGTGGTCGCGATGATCTTGCCGGCCTCGGGCTTGGCGCGCACCGCCGAGAGATACGGCTCGTAAGTCATGCCGGCGTCGAAGTCGGTCGTGCCGGCGATCATCGCGTTGGCCACCGCCTGCGGCTCGAGCGTCAGCACCTTCACGTCCTTCACCGACAGGCCGTTCTTCTTCAGCATCCAGGCCAGGCCGAAGTACGGCGCGGTGCCGGGTGCCGACGCGGCGACGGTCTTGCCCTTCAGGTCGGCGATCTTGCCGATCGCGGGCTTCACGACCATGCCGTCGGCGCCGTAGCTCTTGTCGAGCTGGAAGATCTGCGTCGTCGGCACGCCGTTGGCGTTCCATACGACCCAGGTCTCGACCGTGGTGGCGGCGCACTGCACGTCGCCCGAGGCGATCGCGAGATGCCGGTCTTTCTGCGGGATCTTCTTGATCGAGACGTCGAGGCCGTTCTTCTGGAACAGGCCGGCCTCCTTCGCGAGCGTCAGCGGGGCGAAGCCGGTCCAGCCGGAGATCGCGATCGCGACTTTCGTGTCCTCGGCGAAGGCGGGGCCGGCGAGCGCGCCGATCACGACGG
Organism: Burkholderiaceae bacterium; assembly: GCA_035554275.1. Taxonomy (GTDB): domain Bacteria; phylum Pseudomonadota; class Gammaproteobacteria; order Burkholderiales; family Burkholderiaceae_C; genus LMDS01. Next base: position 2,281 of record DATMIN010000079.1, on the reverse strand, counting down.
CGGCGGCGACAATGGGGGTGAGGCGGCGGACGGCAATCATCGGTGCTCCCGTGGCGGAAATCGGTGTGTGCAGCCTGATGCAAGGCGCGTGCCGCGAGAGTCTACACGCCGGCCTCAACCTGTCTAGACCACTTCGACCCGGCCCGCCCCATGCCCACGCCCCTGTTCACGCTGACCCGCGGCAGCGCTCCGCTGCTGGTGTCGATCCCGCACGCCGGCACCGAGATCCCGCCCGAGATCGCCGCGCGGATGACGCCCGAGGCGCTCGAACGCGCCGATGTCGATTGGCACCTGCCGCAGCTCTACGCGTTCGCGCACGAACTCGGCGCGAGCGTGCTCGCCGCGCATATCGCCCGCCACGTGATCGACCTGAACCGCCCACCCCAGGACGAGAGCCTGTACCCCGGCCAGGACGTGACCGGGCTGCTGCCGCTCGACACCTTCCGCAAGCAGCCGCTGTACCGCGCCGGGCACGCGCCCGACGCCGCCGAGGCGCAGCAGCGCCGCGCCGCGTACTGGCAGCCGTACCACGGCGCGCTCGGCGCCGAGCTCGAGCGGCTGCGTGCGCAGCACGGTCGCGTCGTGCTGTGGGACGCGCACTCGATCGCGAGCCACGTGGCGCGCTTCTTCGACGGCAAGCTGCCCGATCTGAACCTCGGCAGCGCCGACGGCCGCTCGTGCGCCCCGGCGCTGCAGGCCGCGGCCGAGGCGGCGATGGGTGCGCAGACGCGCTTCACGCACGTCAGCAACGGCCGCTTCAAGGGCGGCCACATCACGCGCCACTACGGCCGGCCCGAGACCGGCGTGCACGCGATGCAGCTCGAGATGTGCCAGTGCACCTACATGGATGAGAGCGCACCGTTCGGCTACCGCGCCGATCGCGCCGAAGAAGTTCAGCCGCTGCTACAGCGGATGCTGCAGGCCGTGCTGCAGGCGCACGCGTAGCGGGCTCGCGCCGATCGCGTAGGCCAGCTCGGCCGGGTGGTCGAGGTTCCACAGGCACAGGTCGGCACGCCGGCCCGGCGCGACGATGCCGTGGGTCGCGGCCAGCCCGAGCGCGCGCGCGGCGTGGCGCGTGACGCCGAGCAGCGCCTCGGCCGGCGTGAGTCGGAACAGCGTGCAGGCCATGTTCAGCATCAACGGCAGGTGCGTGGTCGGGCTGCTGCCGGGGTTGCAGTCGGTCGCGATCGCGATCGGCACGCCATGTTGGCGCAACAGCGCCACCGGCGGCGGCTGCGTGTCGCGCAGGAAGTAGTACGCGCCGGGCAGCAGCACCGCGACCGTGCCGGCGCGCGCCAGCGCGGCGACGCCGGCCTCGTCGAGGTATTCGAGGTGATCGGCCGAGAGCGCACCGAACTCGGCCGCGAGCGCCGCGCCGCCCTGGTTCGAGAGCTGCTCGGCGTGCAGCTTGACCGGCAGTCCGTGCACGCGCGCCGCCTCGAACACGCGCCGCGTTTGCGCCGGCGAGAACGCGATGCGCTCGCAGAACGCGTCGACCGCGTCGGCCAGGCCGAGCCGCGCCGCCTCAGGGACGATGCGCTCGACGATTTCGGTGACGTAGTCGTCGGCCCGACCGGCGAACTCGGGCGGCACCGCGTGCGCCGCGAGCAGCGTGGTGCGCACCTCGACCGGGTGCGAGGCGCCGAGCGCGCGCGCCGTGTGCAAAAGCTTCAGCTCGTCGGCCAGCGTCAGGCCGTAGCCCGACTTGATCTCGACGGTGGTCACGCCGTGCGCCATCAGCGCGCGCAGCCGCGGCGTCGACTGCGCCTGCAGCTCGGCCGGCGAGGCCGCGCGCGTGGCCCGCACCGTCGAGACGATGCCGCCGCCCTCGCGTGCGATCTGTTCGTAGCTCGCGCCGTTGAGGCGGCGCTCGAACTCGCGCGCGCGGTCGCCGGCGTAGACGAGGTGGGTATGGCAATCGATCAGCCCCGGCGTCAGCAGCGCGCCGTCGCCGTCGAGCTCGGCGTGGACGACGCATCCCGCATCGAGCCCGACGCGCGGGCCGATCGCGGCGATGTGCCCTTGCACGATCGCGAGGTTCGTCGGCGCCGACGGCGTGCAGGCGTCGTCGAGACCGTCGACGATGCGCACGTCGCGGATCAGCAGGTCGATCGGAGCGGTCACCATCGCAGTCACACCGCGTCGAGCAGTTGCGTGCGCGCGGCGACAAAGCGCGCGCACGCGGCCGGCGCCTGCGCGTGTTCGCCGTCGCGCACGCGCGCCACGCCGCCGACCCACACGTCGCGCAGCGCGCGCCGGCCGTGGCTCGCGAAGACGTGGC
>DATMIN010000078.1:0-2163 GCA_035554275.1 Burkholderiaceae bacterium | reverse complement strand
GGCGCCGGGCTTGAACTCGAAGGCCCGCGACTCCTGGTCGTAGACGGCCACGCCGGTGACGTCGCTGGGCAGCAGGTCGGGCGTGAACTGGATCCGCCGCACGCTGCCGTCGATCGACCGGGCGAGCGCCTTGGCCAGCGTGGTCTTGCCGACGCCGGGCACGTCCTCGATCAGCAGATGCCCGCCGGCCAGCATGCAGGCAACGCAGTCTTCGACCTGCGCGCGCTTGCCGACGATAATCGTGCCGATCTGGTCGACCAGCCGTATCAGCTGTTCGGCCAGCACCGGGGCCGGGTCGACGCGTTTGTCCATCGCATGACCTTACCCGAAAAGCAACCAGGCCAGGCCCGATGACGACCGCGTTCTACAGCCATTCCGAGTGCCGCGCCCACGAGATGGGCCGCGGCCACCCCGAGTGCCCGCAGCGCCTGTCGGCGATCGACGACCACCTGCTCGCCACCGGCCTGGACATCGCGCTCGAGCGCGTCGATGCCCCGCTCGTCGACCTGGCCGACGTGGCCCACGCGCACGCCAGCGGCTATGTCGGCGAGCTGCGCGACGCGCTTCAGCGCCTGAACGCCGACGACGGCCTGCTCGCGATCGACCCCGACACCGCCGCCAACGCCGGCACCTGGCGCGCCGTGCAGCGCGCCGCCGGCGCCGCGGTGGCCGCCACCGACGCGGTGATCGACGGCCGCGCCGACAACGCCTTCTGCTCGGTGCGTCCGCCCGGCCACCACGCCACGCGCAACGCCGCGATGGGCTTCTGCTTCTTCAACAACGTCGCGATCGCCGCCCGCCACGCGCTCGACGTGCGCGGGCTCGAACGCGTCGCGATCGTCGACTTCGACGTGCATCACGGCAACGGCACCGAAGACATCGTCGCCGGCGACGAGCGCGTGCTGATGGTCAGCATCTTCCAGGACCGGCTGTACCCGTTCAGCGGCGGCGTGCCGCTCGGCACCAACATGGTCAACTTGCCGCTGCCGGCGTACACGCGCGGCGCCGAGGTGCGCGAGCTGATCGACGCCAACTGGATGCCGCGTCTCGAGGCCTTTCGCCCGCAGATGATCTTCATCTCGGCCGGCTTCGACGCGCACCGCGACGACGATCTCGGCCAGCTCGGCCTGGTCGAGGCCGACTACACATGGATGACCGAGCGCATCAAGGACGTGGCCGACCGCCACGCCCGGGGCCGCATCGTCTCGTGCCTCGAGGGCGGCTACAACCTCGGCGCGCTGGCGCGCAGCGTGGCCGCGCACCTGCGGGTGCTGGCGGGCGTCTGATTCGGCGCTCGCGCCTGCTCAGCGCGGCGCCGGCTCGACCAGATCCCACAGGTTCCCCCACGGATCGCGGAACACCGCGACCGTGCCGTACGGCTCGTGCTTCGGCTCGCGCACGAAGGTGACGCCGGCCGCGCGCAAGCGGGCGTGATCGCGCGCGAAGTCGTCGGTGTACAGGAACAGGAACACGCGCCCGCCGGTGTCATGGTGCAGTCTCTCGTCGAGTCGATCGAATCGTCGTGGCTCACGGCGGGTGCGGATGCGTGACGGCCTGGAACGCCGGCCTCGAGCGCAGCGCATCGTAATACCGCGCGACGGCCGGCAGCGCGGGGCGCTCGATCGGCGTCGAGACCCAGCGATGCGTCGACAGCCCGAGCACGATATCGGCGAGCGTGAAGTCGGCGCCGGTCACGAACGGCCGCCCATCCTGCAACTCGGCATCGAGGGTCGCCATGTGCTCGTTCCAACTCCGCGCGCTCGCCTCGACGGCCGCGGCATCGGCGTGCTGCGTGCTTCGGCGCACCAGGGCGAGGAAGGCGTAGCGGTAGGCGTTGTTCAGCTCGGTGGCCTGCCAATCCATCCACTGCTCGACCCGCGCTCGCGCCGCGGCGGCTTCGGGCAGCAGATCGAGGCGGCGGTGCTTCGCCGCGAGGTAGCGGCAGATCGTGTTCGACTCGCGCAGCATGAAACCGTCGTCGATGACGACCGGCACCAGCGCGTTCGGGTTCAGCGCGAGGAATTCGGGCGAGGTCAGCGGCAGGCCGTCGAGGCCCCACTCGACGTGCTTGATGTCGATGCCGATCTCGGCGCAGGTCCACAGGACCTTGCGCACGTTGATCGAGGTGGTTCGACCGAGGACGTCGAGCATCGGAAGAAGCCC
>DATMIN010000077.1:0-3861 GCA_035554275.1 Burkholderiaceae bacterium | reverse complement strand
CGCACTTCTTGACGAAGCTGGTCTTCGCCGCGCCGGCGAGCTTCTTCTCGGCGGCCTGGGCCGCGCAGGTGTCGGCGGCGAACGCGGGCGCCGACAGACAGGCCACGGACAGGGTCAGCAGGGTCATCAGGTGTTTCATCGAAGCTCCTCGGGATGGCGGTGGGGGATGGGCACGTGCCGTGCGGCGATTGAAGCACGCAGCCTGCGCACCGGCAAGCGACCAACGCGCCGGGGTGTCTCGCGGTGGACACGCCGGCGTGGCTGGCGCTATAGGATCCGCCGCGGATGCGCCAGCGCCTCGTGCGCCACGTGCAGGCGCCGCACCAGCACGCGGATGAAGGCCTCGTCGAACAGGTGCCGGCAGTTCGGGCTGAGCTGCACCAGCGTCTCGGGCGTGAACGAGATCGTCGTCGCCGGCTGACTGACGACGACGTTGGTGCTGTGGCGCTTGAGTTCGGGGCTGGGCGCGAGGTAGGCCATCTCGCCGATCGAAGTGCCGGCGCCGAGCTTGGCGACGCGCTTGGCGTCGCGGAACACCTCGACCTCGCCCTGCGCGAGGATGTGGAAGCTGTTGCCCTCCTCGCCCTTGCGGTAGATCTGGTGGCCGAACGGGAAGCGCTGCCAGCGCGCGCGGTGCACGACCTCCCACAGCTCGACGTCGCCGAAGCGCGCGAAGAAATCGAGCGTACGCAGCAGATTAAAGCGCTCCGAGTCGAGCACGCCCTGCAGCTGGCCGCGCGGCACCTGCTGGTTGGTGATCAGCGCCGACAGCGCCTGCGCGAACGCCTCCCAGTCGGGGTAGCGATCGTCGGGCCGCTTGGCCAGCGCGCGCTGGATCGCGGCATCGAGCGCCGCGCTCACGCCGTCGCGCAGCGCGCTCAGCGGCGCCGGGGCGCTGTGGTAGATCTGATGCATCATCGCCGACTGCGCCGGCGCATCGAACGGCGCGCGGCCGGCGACCAGGTGGTACAGCACCGCGCCGAGCGAGTACATGTCGGCGCGGCAGTCGAGCGCGCCGCCGTCGAGCTGCTCGGGCGACATGTAGGCGAGCGAGCCGACGCGGTAGATCTGGGTCGTGTCGGCGGCGAGATTCAGCACGCTGCCGAAATCGCTGACCTTGACGTCGGTGATCGCGCCGTTGGCGTTCAGCACCGCGAGCAGGTTGGCCGGCTTCACGTCGCGGTGGATCAGGCCCTGGCGGTAGACGTAGCCGAGCGCCATCGCGCACTTGAAGCCGATCTCGACGATCAGCTCGAGCGGCAGCAGCGCGTCGGCGCGGCAATGCGGCCGCAGCGTGCTGCCGGCCACGTACTCCATCACCAGGTAGGGCGCGACGGGGTCGTCGACCGCGTCGAGGATCTGCACCACGTTCGGGTGGTTCAGGCGCCCGACCAGCGCCGCTTCGGCGGCGAAGAAGCGCTCGGAGAAGCGGTGGTCCATCGCGTCGCCGTGGACGTTCGGGCGCACCCGCTTGATCGCGACGTCGATGCCCTTGAAGTCGTCGTGCGCGAGGAAGACCTCGGCCGTCGAGCCTTCGCCGAGGCGCGCCAGCACCCGGTACTTGCCGATCTGGCGCGGCAGCTCGGGCGCGGGCGCCGAAGAGGGTCCGGGCTCGAAGGGCGTCGGCTGGGTGGTCATCGCGGAGGGCTGCACCCCTTATCTTCGCACCGGCCGGCGCGCAGATCGAATGCAACCGCTTGCAAAGCGCTGACTATTGCCGCGCCAGCGCGGCGCCACGCGCGCCGGGCGCGCCGAAACCGGCCCCGTAGAATCGATCCATGATCCAAGCCCGACACGAGCTGCTCGAGGCGCTCGCCGCCGCGATCGGCGAGCTGGCGCCGGGCCACGCGCTCGCCCCGACATTCGAGTCGCCCAAACAAGCCGCCCACGGCGACCTCGCCTGCACCGCGGCGATGCCGCTGGCCAAGGCACTGAAGCGCAGCCCGCGCGAGATTGCGACCGCGCTGGTCGAGGCGCTGAACCGGCAACCCGCCGTGCAGCGCTGGATCGACGCGATCGAGATCGCCGGCCCCGGCTTCGTGAACCTGCGGCTCAAGCCGGCGGCGAAGCAGGCGATCGTCGCCGAGGTGCTCGCCGCCGGCGACACGTTCGGGCGCCAGCCGGCGCGCGCCGAGCGTGTGCTGGTCGAGTTCGTCTCGGCGAATCCGACCGGCCCGCTGCACCTCGGCCACGCGCGCCAGGCGGCGCTCGGTGACGCGATCTGCAACCTCTACGAGACGCAGGGCTGGCGCGTCAGCCGCGAGTTCTATTACAACGACGCCGGGGTGCAGATCGCCACGCTCGCGGCCTCGGTGCAGGCGCGGCTGCGCGGCATCAAGCCCGGCGACGCGCAGTGGCCCGAAGCGGCCTACAACGGCGAGTACATCGCCGACATCGCGGCCGACTTCCTCGCGAAGAAGACCGTCAGCGCCGACGACCGCGCCTACACCGCGTCGGGCGACATCGACGATCTCGACGCCATCCGTCAGTTCGCCGTCGCCTACCTGCGCCACGAGCAGGATCTCGACCTGCGGGCCTTCGGCGTGCGCTTCGACCACTACTTCCTCGAGTCGGGCCTGTACGGCAGCGGCGCGGTCGAGGCCACCGTGGCGCGCCTGATCGCCTCGGGCAAGACCTACGAGCAGGACGGGGCGCTGTGGCTGCGCACCACCGACGCCGGCGACGACAAGGACCGCGTCATGCGCAAGCAAGACGGCACGTACACCTACTTCGTCCCCGACGTCGCCTACCACCTCGACAAGCTCGGGCGCGGCTTCCGGCGCGCCGTCAACATCCAGGGCGGCGACCACCACGGCACGATCGCGCGGGTGCGCGCCGGCATCCAGGCCGCCGGCGCGGGCGTGCCCGCCGGCTACCCCGACTACGTGCTGCACAAGATGGTCACGGTGATGAAAGATGGCAAGGAGGTGAAGATCGGCAAGCGCGCCGGCAGCTACGTGACGCTGCGCGACCTGATCGACTGGACCAGCCGCGACGCGGTGCGCTTCTTCCTGCTCAGCCGCAAGGCCGACAGCGAGTTCACCTTCGACGTCGACCTCGCGCTGAAGCGCAACGACGAGAACCCGGTGTTCTACGTGCAGTACGCGCACGCGCGGATCTGCTCGGTGATCCGCCAGTTCGCCGACGCCGGAGGCGACGTTACGAGCCTTGCCGGCGGCGACGTGGCCGCCCTGCCCGATGCCGATCGCGCGCTGCTGACCGCTCCCGCCGAGGCCGCGCTGATGCTGCGCCTGGCCGACTATCCCGGGCTGCTCGCCAACGCCGCCGAGTCGCTCGCGCCGCACGACCTGACGTTCTACCTGCGCGACCTCGCCGGCGCGTTCCACAGCTACTACGCGGCCGAGCGCTTCCTCGTCGACGACGCGGCGCTGACGCGCGCGCGGCTGGCGCTGCTGCTGGCCACGCGCCAGGTGATCGCCAACGCGCTCGCGGTGCTGGGTGTGTCGGCGCCGCAGCGCATGGAGCGCGACAGCGTCGACGCGCCGTCGGCGCCTTCCCCCGTTTCCGCATGAAGGCTATGAACCACCACTCGCAGCGCGGCGGCTTTGCCATCGGACTCGTCATCGGCCTCTTGATCGGCCTGGCGCTGGCGCTCGGCGTCGCGCTGTACGTGACGAAGGTGCCGATCCCGTTCGTCAACAAGGTGCCGCAGCGCAGCGCCGACCAGGACGCGGCCGAGCTCGAGAAGAACCGCCACTGGGACCCGAACAGCCCGCTCTACGGCAAGAACCCGGCCAAGCCGGGCGGCAGCGCGTCGGGCGGCGTGGCCGCGCCGGCGTTGCCGCCGGTGGCGGCGCCGCGCGACGGCCTGACGGCGCCGGCGGTGACGGGCATCGTGCC
>DATMIN010000076.1:0-2551 GCA_035554275.1 Burkholderiaceae bacterium | reverse complement strand
AGATCGGCCGCCATGCCGGGCGCGAGCGCGCCGATGTCGTCGCGGTTGAGCACGCGCGCGCCGCCGAGCGTGCCGATCTCGAGCGCCTCGCGCGCCGACAGCGCCGCCGGCCCGCTCGCCACGCGCTGCAGCAGCAGCGCGGTGCGCAGCTCGCCGAGCAGGTGGCCGGCGTCGTTCGAGGCCGCGCCGTCGACGCCGATGCCGACCGGCATGCCGGCATCAAGCATCGCCCGCACGGGCGCGATGCCGGAGCCGAGCCGCATGTTCGAGCATGGGCAGTGCGCCACACCGGTGCCGGTGCGCGCGAACAGGCCGATGCCGGCCGCGTCGAGCTTGACGCAGTGCGCGCACCACACGTCGGGCCCGGTCCAGCCGAGCGACTCGACGTACTCGGCCGGGGTGCAGCCGAACTGCGCGCGCGTGTAGGCGACGTCGTTGTCGTTCTCGGCCAGGTGCGTGTGCAGGCCGACGCGGTGCGCGGCACCGAAGCTGCGCGCCAGCGCCGCCGATTCGCGCATCAGGTCGCGGCTGACCGAGAACGGCGAGCATGGCGCGACCACGATGCGGCGCATCGCGAAGCGCCCCGGCTGGTGCCAGCGCTCGATCGCGCGCTGCGTGTCGGCGAGGATCGCGTCCTCGCGCTCGACCAGCGCATCCGGCGGCAGCCCGCCGGCGCTCTCGCCGACGCTCATCGAACCGCGCGCGGCGTGAAAGCGCATGCCGATCGCGTCGGCGCCCTCGAGGCTGTCGTCGAGGCGCGCGCCATTCGGGAACAGATAGAGGTGATCACTCGTCGTCGTGCAACCCGACAGCAGCAGCTCGGCCATGGCGGTCTGCGTCGAGACGCGCACCATCTCGGGCGTGAGCCGGGCCCAGACCGGATACAGCGTGCGCAGCCAGCCGAACAGCTCGTCGTCCTGCGCCATCGCGCGGGTCAGCGTCTGGAACATGTGGTGGTGCGTGTTGACGAGGCCGGGCGTCACGACCTGGTCGCGCGCGTCGATCACCTCGTCGGCGCTGTCGGGTAGCTCGGCGCTCGGGCCGACCGCCTCGATCACGCCATCGCGCGCGAACACGCCGCCGCCGGCGATCTCGCGCCGCTGCGCGTCCATCGTGACGAGCAGCCGCGCGTTGCGGATCAACAGCGTCGGCATGCGCTGACCTCGTTCAGCGCGGCGCGCCGGCCGTGAACCAGCGCCCGATCAGCGCGCGTTCGGCGTCGGTGATCTGGGTCGCGTTGTTCATCGGCATCGTCTTCAGCACGACGGCCTGCTGGTAGATCTCTTGCGCGTGCTTGGCGATCTCGTCGGGCGCGTCGAAGCGCAGGTTCTTGCTCTGCAGCGCCGCGCCGTGGCACAGCACGCAGCGCTGCGTCAGCACCGCCTGCACCTCGGCGAAGGTGGCCGGCGCGGCCGCGGCCGGCGTTGGGCTCGGCGCGGGCAACGTCGCGCCGACGACACCGGCGAGCAGCAGCGTGCCGAGCACCGCCCAGCGCCACGGCACCGGCTGGCCGTAGGCGAGCGCCTTGTGGCGCAGCGCGAACGAGAGCCGGATCAGCGCACCCGCCACCATGATCGCCACCAGCACCAGCCAGTTGTACTTCGCGCCATAGGTGAAGCCGTAGTGGTTGCTCATCATCGAGAACAGCACTGGCAGCGTGAAGAACGTGTTGTGCAGGCTGCGCTGCTTGCCGCGCTGGCCGTGGACCGGGTCGACCGGCTGGCCGGCCTTGATCGCCGCGACCACCGTGCGCTGGCCCGGGATGATCCAGAAGAACACGTTGCCGCTCATCGTCGTCGCGATCATCGCGCCGACCAGCAGGAACGCGGCGCGCCCGGCGAACAGGTGGCACGACAACATCGAGGCGACGACGATCAGCACGAACACGCAGCCGCCGACGACCGCATCGCCGTTCGGGCCGCGGCCGAGCGTGCGGCAGATCGCGTCGTACAGCACCCAGAACGCGACGAAGAAGCCGAGCGCGGTCGCGATCGCGGCGGCGGGCGACCAGTCGAACAGCGTCTTGTCGATCAGGAAGGTGCTGGCGTTGAACAGGTACAACAGCGTGAACAGCGCGAAGCCGGTCAGCCAGGTCGAGTAGCTCTCCCACATCGACCAGTGCAGCTGATCCGGCACGTAGCCGGGCGAGACCGGGTACTTCAGGTGGCGGTAGAAGCCGCCGCCGTGCACGCCCCACTGCTCGCCGCCGACGCCGCGGGCGGCGTCGTTCGCGTCTTTCGGCGGGGTCAGGCTGTTGTCGAGCGAGACGAAGTAGAACGATGAGCCGATCCAGGCGATGCCGGTGACGATGTGCGCCCAGCGCAGCAGCAGGTTGGCCCAGTCGAGCAGATAGGCTTCCATTGTGTATACAGTTTGCCGCGCGCGCTTCGGCCTCAGCTGCCGCGGTAGGTCGAGTAGGCGAACGGGCTCGCGAGCAGCGGCACGTGGTAGTGCGCGGCGGCGTCGGCGACGCCGAACTCGAGCGGCACCTCGTCGAGAAACGGCGGCTCGGGCAGCAGCACGCCGCGGCCGCGGAAGTACGCCGCGAGCG
>DATMIN010000075.1:0-3758 GCA_035554275.1 Burkholderiaceae bacterium | reverse complement strand
GCGGCCTCGGCGATCTCTTGCAATTCGCCCGGCGCGCCCGGGCTCGCATGGTGCGACACCAGCCGCCAGCCGAGCGCGCCCTTCAGGTAGACGTTGGTCGCGACGACCCAGGCCGACTGCGGCCCCTCGGGCGTCAACGCGCGGATGTGCTCGAGCACGCTGTGCACCGCGCAGGCGTGCGTCTCGAGCCGGCGCACCTTCTGCGGCTGCGCGTCGACCGCGCCGTGCGCGAAGATCGACTCGAACGCGGCGCGGATCGCCGCCGCGCCGACCACGCGCGGCCCGCCCGGATGCACGCAGCTGATCTCCTCGTCGTCGGACCACACCGCCATCAGCCGCTCGATGTCGCCACGCTGCAGCGCCTCGTAGAACTGCTGCTCGATCTCGTCGGGCGAGGCGAGCGGCGCGGCGGGCTTGGACGGGCGGGGCATCGGTGCGCGCGTTCAGGTGAAGACCACGGTCTTCTTGCCGTTCAGCAGCACCCGGTGCTCGACGTGCCAGCGCACCGCGCGCGCCAGCACCACGCTCTCGACGTCGCGGCCCACGGCGGTGAAGTCTTCCGGCCCGCGCGAGTGGTCGACGCGCTCGACGTCCTGCTCGATGATCGGGCCCTCGTCGAGCTCGGCCGTCACGTAGTGCGCGGTCGCGCCGATCAGCTTCACGCCGCGCTCGTGCGCCTGGTAGTACGGCTTCGCGCCCTTGAAGCTCGGCAGGAAGCTGTGGTGGATGTTGATCGCCCGGCCCCGCAGGAACGCGCAGAACGCGCCGCTCAGAATCTGCATGTAGCGCGCCAGCACGACGAGATCGACCTGCTGCTCGGCGACCAGCCGTTCGACCTGCTGCTCCTGCGTGCGCTTGGCCTCGGCACTCGCGCCCGCCGCAAGCGGAAGGTGGTGGAACGGCACGCCGCGGTTCGCGCACAGAGTGGCGAAATCCGGGTGGTTCGAGACCACGGCGGCGAGGTCGGCGCGGAGCTGGCCCGATTCGCAGCGGAACAGCAGATCGTTCAGGCAGTGGCCGTGCTTGCTGACCATCAGCAGCAGGCGCGGCCGGCGCGCCAGCGGGTGCAGCTGCACGTCCATCGCGAAGCGCGTGCGCAGCGGGCCGACCAGCGCGTCGAGCGTGCCCTCGGCGCACAGCGGCTCGGGCGCCTCGAAGTGCACGCGCATGAAGAACAGGCCGGTCGCATCGGGCCCGAGCACGTCGCCGAACTGCTGCGAATCGAGGATGTTGCAGCCGGCCTCGTACAACAGGCCGGAGACGGCGTAGACAATGCCCTTCGCATCACGACACGACAGGGTCAGGACGAATTCGCGCTCGCTGGACATTAGGATAGGCTTCGCTGCCTTTCGATTGTACGAACGCGCCGCCGAGTCATGCCGACCCCTCAGAGCGACTGGTCCGAACGCAGCCAAGAGCTGTCACGGCTGCTCGCCCGCGCCGGCGTCGGTGACCGTGCGGCATTTGCCACGCTGTACAGCAAGACCAGCGCGCATCTGCTCGGCGTGGTGCTGCGTATTCAGCGTGACCGGGGCCAGGCCGAAGACATCCTCCAGGAGGTGTATGTCAACATCTGGCGCGCCGCGAAGAGCTTCGATGCCGCGCAAAGCCAGCCGCTGACCTGGCTGACCAGCGTGGCGCGCAACCGCGCGATCGACGGCCTGCGCCGCTCGCAGGCCCAGCCGCCGTTGCAGACCGCCTACCCCACCGCCGACGACGAGGATGCCGACGTGTACGACACCGTGGCCGACGACGCGCCCGGCCCGCTCGATCTGCTGAGCCGGGCCTCGGATGCGCGCGCGCTGGCCGGCTGCATGGAAGGCCTGAGCGCGCAGCAGCGCCAGAGCGTCGCGCTGGCGTTCTTCGACGGCCTGAGCCACGCCGAGGTCGCGCAGACGATGCGCCAACCGCTCGGCACGGTGAAATCGTGGGTGCGGCGCGCGTTGATGTCGCTGAAGGGCTGCCTCGATGCCGCCGTGCGCCGCGACCACGGCACGCAGGGCGGCTGATCGGCGCGCGATGGACTACAGCCGCCCCGAGCTCGCCGACCGCCTCGCAGCCGAGTACGCCGCCGGGCTGCTGCGCGGCGCGGCGCGGCGCCGCTTCGAACTGTTGCTGCCGGCGCACCCGCAGCTGCGCGGCGCGGTGCGCGCCTGGCAGGACCGGCTGATGCCGCTGACGCAGGTCGTCGAGCCGCAGCCGCCGTCGGCCGCGGTGTGGCCGCGCATCGAGCAGGCGCTGTACGGCACGGGCGCGGCCGCGGCGCCGGCGGCACCGGCCGGCTGGTGGCGCCGGCTCGCGTTCTGGCGCGGCTTCTCGGCGCTGGCCGGTGTCGCGACCGTCGCGCTCGCGGTGTTGCTCGCCACGCCGGCGCCGGTGCGCCCGCCGATCGTCGTCGTGCTCGCACCGCAGGCGCCGGCCGCGGGCACGGCGCCGGGCGCGGTCGCGCCGGCCTCGTTCGTCGCCAGCATCACGGCCGACGGCCGCGCGATGGTGACCAAGCCGGTCAGCACCGTGGCGCTCGAGCCGAACAAATCGCTCGAGCTGTGGTCATTGCCGCCGAGCGGTGCGCCGCGCTCGCTCGGCCTGATCGCCGCCGACAAGGCGACGGTCGTGCAGCGCGGCAAGGTGCTCGAGGGCACCGACGCGTTCGCGGTCACGCTCGAGGCCGCCGGCGGTTCGCCCGACGGCAAGCCGCACGGCCCGATCCTCTACGTTGGCAAGCTGACGCTCTGACGCGGGCCCGTCACGGCGCGGCCAAGGCTTCGTCGAGCGCGCGCTCGACCCGTTCGACACCCACACCGGTCAGGCAGCGCGTGTGGCCGAAGCGGCAGACGCGGTCGAAGCACGGCGCGCAGTCGAGTTGTAGTTCCTCCTTCAGCCACAGCACCCGCGCGCGCGGGTTCAGCGGCGGGGTGTGCTCGGGGCTGGTCGAGCCGAACACCGCCGCCTGCGGCACGCCGAACGCGGCCGCCGCGTGCATCAGGCCCGAATCGTTGCTGACGACGCCGCGCGCGCCCGCGATCAGCGCCAGCGCGCCGGCCAGATCGGTCTGCCCGGCGAGCACGCGGCAGGCGCCCGGCGCGGCCGCGGCGATCTCGTCGCACAGCGCGCGTTCGCCGGCGGAGCCGAGCAGCAGCACGGGCTGGCCGTGGGCGGCGTGCAGCGAGCGCGCCAGTGCCGCGTACCGATCGGCCGGCCAGCGCTTGGCCGGGCCGTATTCGGCACCCGGCGCGAACACCCAATAGGCGCCGGGTGCGACGCCCGCCGCCGCTGCGGCGGCCTCGCGCTGCGCCGCCGGCATCGCGAGCACCGGTCGCTCGCCGGCCGGCACCGGCTCGAGCGCCAGCGCGCGGTAGTACGCGACCATCGGCGGGCGCCCGGCCGGATTCGGCAAGCGGCGGTTGAGCAGCACGAAGCGGTTCTCGCCGAGGTAGCCGATGCGCACCGGGATGCGCGCGAGCCACGGCAGCAGCGCGGCCTTCAACGAATTCGGCAGCACGTAGGCGGTGTTGAACCGGCCGCGCCACTGCGCCGCGAGGCGACGGCGTGTGCCTAGATCGAGCCGGCCGTGCGCGAACGGCAGCTCGACGACCTCGGCCACCGTCGGCATCGCCCGGTAGACCGGCGCGACCCACGGCAGCGCGGCCACCGTGAGCCGCTCGCCGCGCGCGGCCAGCCGCGCCAGCAGCGGCTCGCTCATCACCGCGTCGCCGATCCACTGCGGCGCGATCACGAGCGAGCGCAGCGCGGAAGCG
>DATMIN010000074.1:0-17495 GCA_035554275.1 Burkholderiaceae bacterium | reverse complement strand
GGTCGACGAGCCGCTGCGCCTGCTCGGCCTCGGCCTCGCGCACCACCCGCGGCCGATGACCGACGCCTACGTGCTCGCCGGCCACCTGCACCCGTGCGTGGGCTTGAGCGGGCGCGCGCGCGACTGGCACCGGCTGCCGTGCTTCTGGTTTGGCACGCGCGTCGGCGTGCTGCCGGCGTTCGGCGCATTCACCGGCATGCACGCGATCCGCGCACAGCCCGGCGAGCGCGTGTTCGCGGCCGCGCCCGACCGTGTGTTCGAGCTGCCCGCGCCGGCGCCGCGCGCCGATTGACGCGGCGGGTGCGCCGCTACACTGCCGCGTGCCCACGCCCATCGATTCCCTGCCGAGCCTGATCGCGCGCGCCGAGGCGCTGCTCGGGCGCCTCGAGGCGGTGCTGCCGCTGCCGCTCGGCGCGCCCGACTGGGCCGCGTCGATCGCGTTCCGCTACCGCAAGCGCGGCGGCGCTGGGCGGATCGAGCCGGTGCGGCATGTCGCGCCGATCCGGCTCGACGCGCTGGTCGAGGTCGAGCCGCAGAAGGAGCGGCTGCTGCGCAACACGCGCCAGTTCGTCGCCGGCGTCGGTGCCAACAACGTGCTGCTGACCGGCGCGCGCGGCACCGGCAAGAGCTCGCTGATCAAGGCCTGTCTGAACGAGTTCGCGCATCAAGGCCTGCGCCTGATCGAGGTCGACAAGACCGATCTGGTCGACCTGCCCGACATCGTCGACATCGTCGCCGAGCGGCCCGAGCGCTTCGTCGTGTTCTGCGACGACCTCAGCTTCGACGCCGGCGAGCCCGGCTACCAGGCGCTGAAGTCGATGCTCGACGGCTCGGTGGCGCAGGCCTCGGACAACGTGTTGATCTACGCCACCAGCAACCGCCGCCACCTGCTGCCGGAATACATGGCCGAGAACCTGAGCTACCAGCACCTCGAGAACGGCGAGGTCCACCCGGGCGAGGTGGTCGAGGAGAAGATTTCGCTGTCGGAGCGCTTCGGCCTGTGGATCAGCTTCTACCCGTTCAGCCAGGACGAGTACCTCGCGATCGTCGCGCAGTGGCTGCGCGGTTTCGGCGTCGACGCGCCCGCGATCGCCGCGGCCCGGCCGGAGAGCCTGGTCTGGGCGCTCGAACGCGGCTCGCGCTCAGGGCGGGTCGCGTTCCAGTTCGCGAAGGATTACGCCGGGAGGCACGCGGCGTGAGCGAGCGCGCGATCGTCGAGGTCGCCGTGGGTGTGCTGATCGACGCCGACGGCAACTTCCTGCTCACGTCGCGGCCCGCGGGCAAGGTCTACGCCGGCTGGTGGGAATTCCCGGGCGGCAAGCTTGAGGCCGGCGAGTCGGTCGAGCAAGCCTTGCGGCGCGAGCTGCATGAGGAGCTCGGCATCGAGGTCGACGCGGTGCAGCCGTGGCAGACCGAGGTCGTCGACTACGAGCACGCGCGCGTGCGGCTGCACGTCTGCAAGGTGTTCGTGTGGCGCGGCGGGTTCGAGATGCGCGAGGGTCAGGCGATGGCGTGGCAGCAGCTGCCGGTGGTTGTTGCGCCGGTGCTGCCCGGCACGCTGCCGGTGCTCGGCTGGTTCGCCGCGGAGCGCGGCTTCTCAGGCCCCACTACACTGGAACAATGAGCTGGCTCGACGACGTGAAATGGGATGCGCAGGGCCTCGTGCCGGCGATCGCGCAGGAGGTCGGCAGCAACGACGTGCTGATGTTCGCGTTCATGAACCGGGAGGCGCTGGCGCGCACCGCCGAGACCGGCGAGGCCGTCTACTACAGCCGCTCGCGCCAGCGCCTGTGGCACAAGGGCGAGCAGAGCGGCCACATCCAGAAGGTGCACGAGCTGCGCCTCGACTGCGACAACGACGTGGTGCTGCTCAGGGTCGAGCAGCTCGGCCACCAACCGGGCATCGCCTGCCATACCGGCCGCCATTCGTGCTTCTTCCAGCGGCTCGACGGCGGCGAATGGAAGAGTGTCGAGCCGGTCTTGAAAGACCCGGAGCGCATCTACACATGACGGCGAGTTCGAACGACACGCTCGCGCACCTGGCGGCGGTGATCGCGCAGCGCCGCTCGGCCGACCCGGACGCGAGCTACGTCGCGCGCCTGTTCCACAAGGGGCCCGACGCGATCCTGAAGAAGATCGGCGAAGAGGCCACCGAGGTGGTGATGGCCTGCAAGGACGGCGAGCCCGGCAAGATCGTCGCCGAGATGGCCGACCTGTGGTTCCATTGCCTGCTGGCGCTGGATGCGCATGGCCTCGCGCCGGCCGAGGTGCTGGCCGAGCTGAAGCGGCGCGAAGGCCAGTCGGGTTTGGAAGAGTTCGCCGCACGCAAGTCGCAATCACGCGAAAGGGACGGAACATGAACGACATCATCGACACCGGCGCCCCGGGCGCGGCCGAGCGCGACGACTCGTTGCGCACGATCGGCCACATCAGCTACGCGCTGCACGCGGTGGTTGCCGTCGGCGCGGTGCTGCCGGGCGTGCAGGCGAGCATCGTGCTGCTGCTCGCGGCGTTCATCCTCGACCTGGTCAAGAAGGACGACGCCCGCGGCACCTGGCAGGAGTCGCACTTCAGCTGGCGCATCCGCAGCGTGCTGTGGGCCGGCGTGCTGTACGTGGTGACGATCCCGCTGTGGCTGCTGTTCGTGATCCCGGGCTGGATCGCCTGGATCGCGATCTCGATCTGGTTCCTGTACCGCGTGATCCGCGGCTGGCTGGCGCTGAACGACCGCCGGCCGATGCCGGAGTGAGGAAGTGAAATGAAGCCTCTGGCTTACGACCCGAACTGCATCTTCTGCAAGATCGTCGACGGCAAGATCCCGGCCAAGAAGGTCTTTGAGGACGACGAGATGCTCGTCTTCCACGACATCGCCCCATGGGCGCCGGTGCACGTGCTGATGATCCCGAAAGAGCACGTCGCGACGATGTACGAGCTCGAAGACCGGCACGCCCCGCTGCTCGGCCGGATGCTCTCGATGGCGCCGAAGCTGATGCGCGAGCTCGGTGTGACCAACGGTTTCCGCAGCCTCGTCAATACCGGCGAGGACGGCCGCCAGGAAGTGCAGCACGTGCACCTGCATGTGATGGGCGGCCCGCGCCCGTGGGCCAAAGGGTGATTCAAACCCGGTAACCTAGAATTCCCCGATTCGTTCGTTGGAGATTTCAACATGGGTTCATTCAGCATCTGGCACTGGTTGGTCGTGCTGCTGATCGTGGTGCTGGTGTTCGGCACGAAGAAGCTGAAGAACATCGGCACCGACCTCGGCGGCGCGGTCAAGGGCTTCAAGGACGGCGTGCGCGACGGCGGCACCACCAATGCCGACGGAACCCCGGCCACGCCGCCGGCGCAGGTCAACACGACCAAGGCGAACGACACCAACACCGTCGACGTGGAAGCGAAGACCAAGTCGTGACCGGCGCGTTCCGGTCGCGCCGCCCGCGAGCGCCCCGATGATCGACTTCGGCTTCGACAAGATCGCGCTGATCGGCGCGGTCGCGCTGATCGTGATCGGCCCCGAGAAGCTGCCGCGTGTGGCGCGCACCGTCGGCCACCTGATCGGCAAGGCGCAGCGCTACGTGGCCGACGTGAAGGCCGAGGTCAACCGCTCGATCGAGCTCGAAGAGCTGAAGAAGATGAAGACCGAGTTCGAGGACGCGGCACGCAACGTCGAGCAGTCGGTCTCGAGCCAGATCCGCGAGACCGGCGACGACCTGCAGAAGAGCTGGAACGAGACCGACAACGTGATCCTGCCGCCGAACAGCGGCCAGCACGGCGGCTGGACGGCGGCGCCGCCGACCTACAAGCACCCGAAGAAGAACTGGCGCCTGAAGCGCGGCGCGATGCCGCAGTGGTACAAGGCGCGCGCCGGCGTGCGCGTGAAGGCGCAGTCGGGCGCGGCGCGCGTCGCGCGCTTCCGGCCGCCGCGCGCATCGGCGTGACGCCAATGGCGTTCACCGACGCGGCGAGCCCGAGCGCCGGGCCGCCCCAAGCCGGGCGAGACCCCCTCGGGGGGTCGATTGCCGTACTCGGCAATCGGGGGGCCTCATGAGTGACGAACTCGAGGGCACCGAGCAGCCGTTCGTCTCGCACCTGATCGAGCTGCGCGACCGGCTGATCCGCGCCTGCATCGCGATCGGCGTGTGCTTCGCCGTCCTGATGGTGTACCCCGGCTCGGCGGGCCTGTACGACCTGCTCGCCGCGCCGCTCGTCGAGCACCTGCCGGCCGGCGGCACGTTGATCGCCACCAGCGTGATCTCGCCGTTCCTCGTGCCGCTGAAGATCACGCTGATGGCGGCGTTCCTGCTCGCGCTGCCGGTGGTGCTTTACCAGGTCTGGGCGTTCGTCGCGCCGGGGCTGTACACGCACGAGAAGAAGCTGGTGCTGCCGCTCGTCGTCTCGAGCACGCTGCTGTTCTTCATGGGCGTGGCGTTCTGCTACTTCTTCGTGTTCGGCAAGGTGTTCACGTTCATCCAGAGCTTCGCGCCGAAGAGCGTCTCGGCGATGCCGGACATCGAGGCCTACCTGAGCTTCGTGCTGACGATGTTCATCGCGTTCGGCGCCGCGTTCGAGGTGCCGATCGCGGTCGTCGTGCTGGCGCGGCTGAACGTCGTGCCGATCGAGAAGCTGAAGGAATTTCGCGCCTACTTCGTCGTGCTGGCGTTCATCATCGCCGCGGTGCTGACGCCGCCCGACGTGGTCTCGCAGCTGTCGCTGGCGATCCCGATGGTGCTGCTGTACGAGGTCGGAATCATCGCGGCCGGCTTCTTCATCAAGCACACCCGAGCGCCGGACGAGGAAACGACGCGCGCCTGACGCCGAGACGAAGCGCCGCCCGCGGCGGCGCCGGTCGTCACTCCTCGCGCGGCACGCGCGACCTCGGCCGCTGGCCGACCGTCACGTCCACCGTCAGCGCCTTGTCGCCGCGCTGCACGCCGATCGCCGCCACCGCCTTCGGCCGCAGCGATGCCACCGCGTTGAGCAGCTGGTAGGCGCTCGCCACCGGTGTGCCGGCGACGCTCGTCACCACGTCGCCGGGGCGCAGGCCGCCGGCGCTCGCCGGGCCGCTCTGCAACACGCCGGTGATCAGCACGCCTTGCTTGATCGGCAGGTTCAGCGTCTGCGCGATGTCGGGCGTCAGGTCGCGCTGCTCGACGCCGAGCCAGCCGCGCGTGACCTGGCCTTCCTTGATCAGCGCCTCCATCACCTGGCGCGCGGTGCTGACCGGAATCGCGAAGCCGATGCCCAGGCTGCCGCCGGTGCGCGAGTAGATCGCGGTGTTGATGCCGAGCAGGTTGCCGGCGGCGTCGACGAGCGCGCCGCCGGAGTTGCCCGGGTTGATCGCCGCGTCGGTCTGGATGAAGTTCTCGAAGGTGTTGATGCCGAGCTTGTTGCGGCCGAGCGCGCTGACGATGCCCGAGGTCACGGTCTGGCCGACGTCGAACGGGTTGCCGATCGCCAGCACCACGTCGCCGACCTGCAGCTTCTCGGCATCGCCGAAGCTGATCGCGGGCAGCTTGTCGAGCTCGATCTTCAGCACCGCGACATCGGTGTCGGGGTCGGTGCCGACGAGCTTGGCGCGCGCCTGGCGGCCGTCGGTGAGCATCACCTCGATGTCGTCGGCGCCGTCGATCACGTGGTTGTTGGTCAGCAGGTAGCCGGCATCCGACACGATCACGCCCGAGCCGAGGCCGATCTGCGGCTCACCGCGCGAGGGCCGCGAGCGGTCGCCGAAGAAGAACCGGAACACCGGGTCGTCGCTGCGCGCGCCGCGCGGCGGCGCCTTGCTCGCGGTGATGCTGACGACCGCCGGCGCGGCGCGCCTGGCCGCCGCGCTGTAGCTGGTGACCGCGCCGCCGGGCAACGCGGCGGGCACCGCGGCCGGCGCGCCCGCGCCGATCGTGACGATGCTCGGCGCGGCCGCGGCGCCGCGCTGCAGCCATTGCGGCTTCAGCGTCGCGACGACGAACAGCACCGCCACCGCGACGGTGACGGCCTGCGAGAAGACGAGCCAGGTTCTGCGCATGGAGAATTATCGCCGCGCGAATCGCGACAATGGCGCGATGAACGCTGTGTCGCCTCCCCCGCCGCGCCGCCCGATCGCGCTGACGATGGGCGACGCCTGCGGCATCGGCCCCGAGATCGTCGCGAAGCTGTTTCGCGCCGGCGAGGCGGGCGATGTCGTCGTGCTCGGCGATCCTTTGGTGCTCGAACGCGCGGTGCGCCAGACCGGTGGCGGGCTCGAGGTGGTCGCAGTAGCGAGCGCGAGCGATGCGCTCGGCCTCGCGCCGGGCCGGCTGCCGGTGCTTGCGGTCGGCGGCCTGCCGCGCGATCTGCTCGGCGCGCCGCAGGGCCGCGTCGATGCGCGCGCCGGCGCGGCCGCGGCCGCCTGCATCGCGCACGCGGTCGGGCTCGCGCTGGCCGACGAGGTCGCGGCGATCGTCACCGCGCCGATCCACAAGGAGGCGCTGGCCGCCGCCGGCGTGCCGTACCCGGGCCACACCGAGATGCTGCAGGCGCTCGCCGCACCGGGCGTCGCCGTGCCGCCGGCGGTGCGCATGATGCTGGCCAACGACGAGCTGCGCACGGTGCTCGTCACGATCCACCTGTCGTTGCGGCGCGCGATCGACGCGGTGACGTTCGACGCGGTGCTCGAGACGATCCGCATCGCGCACCGCAGCGCCGCGCGCTGGGGCATGCCTGCGCCGCGCATCGCGGTGGCCGGGCTGAACCCGCATGCCGGCGAGGGCGGCCTGTTCGGCGATGAAGAACTCACCCTCATCGCGCCGGCCGTCGCCGCGGCGCGCGCCGAGGGCATCGACGCGCGCGGGCCGTTCGCACCCGACACGGTGTTCATGCGGGCACGCCATGCGAGCGGGCACCCGGGCGAGTTCGACATCGTCGTCGCGATGACGCACGACCACGGGCTGATCCCGGTCAAGTACCTCGGCGTCGAGCACGGCGTGAACGTGACGCTCGGGTTGCCGTTCGTGCGCACCAGCCCCGATCACGGCACCGCGTTCGACATCGCCGGCACCGGCCGGGCCGACCCGGCGAGCCTGCGCGCCGCACTGCGCATGGCGCGGCAACTGGCCGGCTGAACGACGGTCAGTGACGCGTTGACGTGCCGAGCGCCGCGAGCTGGCGGCGCGCGCGCTGCGTGGCGCGCTCCATCAGGTAAGCGCTCTCGACGGCGCGGAAGCGGTTCGTCTCGCACATGCGCGCGAGCATGCGCGCGGTCATCGAGATCGTTTCCTGGTGCTTCTTGCCGCGCGTGAACACGAAGAAGCTGCGCGCCGCGCTGACGTGCGCCAGCCGCACCTTCTGCCACTCGTCCTTCAGGTGCATCTGGTACGCGAAGCCGAGCTTGACGTGATCCATCAGCTGCGGGCCGCGCGTCGGCTCGGGCGGCTCGGCGCTCGACAGCGCGATGTCGATGTCGATGCCGGGCAGCGAGACGATGTCGGAATCGCCCGGCATCGAGTCGCTCGAATCCGCCCCGGCGTCGGCACCGAGATCGATGTCGACGGTGCCCGACCAGTCGACCGCGCTCTCCATCACCAGGCCGACGCGCTCGGCCTCTTCGGCGGTGAAGCGCTTGGCCAGCACCTCGGCATCGACCTCGGGCACCGGGTCGGACGGCGACAGCGCCTCGCTCGCCGGCACCGGGATGTTGAAGATGTTCTCGAGCTGCTTGACCATCATGTTGTGGTCGAGCTCGGACTGCGGCGGTGCCTTCAGCGATTCGGCGTGCGCCGGCAGCAGCTTGGCGAAGAACTCGCGCTGCGCCGGCTCGGGCCAGCCGATCAGCGCCATGCCCTCCTTCAGGGCCTTCATCAGCGGCGGCAGCTGCATCAGGAACTTCTTGCGCAGCGCCGGCGAGCCCTTCGGCTGCACGCTCATCACCAGGTCGCGCGCGGCGCGCCGGTAGCGCAGCGACCGTTCGGAATCGGCGCCGTCGCGGTTCGACGCGAGCACCAGCGCCTGGCTCCACACCTGCGGCAGGAAATCCTGCAGGTAGTCGGGCAGCGCCAGCGGCATCAGCGAGGCGCGCAGCTGCAGCATGTAGCGCTGCTGCAGGCGCAGCTCGGCCTCCTTCGTGCCGAGCGTGCTGACCGTGCCTTCGTCGCGCACCTGCTCGTGCGTTTGGTCGGCGATGAAGCCCTCGAGTTCGGCGAGCTTGGCGCCGTACAGCTCGATCTGGTCGAAGTCGCCGTCGACGATCTCCTGCACCAGCTCGCGCACGCGGGCGAGGAACTGGCGGCCCGGGCCGTCGTCGAAATCGTCGAACGCGCAGGCCAGCGAGGCGATGCGGTTGACGAAGCGGCGCACCGGGTGGCGGCGCGACGAGAAGAAGGTGGCGTCGTTGAGCGCGACGCGCAGCACCGGCAGCTGCAGCCGCGCGATCTGGCGCGCCATCTGCGGCGGCACGCGCGAGTCGGACAGGATCTGGTCGAACAGGCTGCCGACCACGTCGATCACCATGTGGTCGAGCTTGCCGGTCGAGGCCTGCAGCAGCTCTTCGCGGTGGGCGCGGATCAGGTTCACCGCCATCAGGCCGGTCAGGCCGTCGGCGCTCATCGGCGCCGCCGCGCCGAGCGCGCCGCCGCCGAGAAGCGACGCGGCCGCCCCGTAGCGCGAGCCCGGCCCCGGGTCGAGCTCGCCCGGGCGGCTGGCGACCGCGGTCAGGCGGCGCAGCAACTGCATCAGCTGCGCGTCGGCGAGCGCGGCGCCGCTGCCGAGCTGCGACGGCGCGCCGGGCCGGGACGCACCGCCGCCATGGCCACTGCCGCCGCCACTGCCCGACGAGTTGCCGTAACTGCTGCCGCCGGAGCGCGTGCCGTAGGCGGGGGCCGGCCCGCTCGTCGGCGTGGGGTCGAAGTCGCCGCGCTGGCTGCGCGTGCTGCTCAGCGTCGCGTAGCCGCTGTTGACGCCCGGCAGCTGGTTGCCGGGGCCTTCGACCTGGCGCACCGTCATCGACATCGGCTGGATCCCGAGCGCCTGCAGGCTGCGCACGATCTGCGCGTAGCAGCCCGGCATCGCATGCGCCATCGCCTGGCCGAACTCGCGCGCCAGCAGCTTGCGCGTCTGGGCCTCGGTCGAGACCACCTGGATCGCCTGGTAGAGCGCGTCGCCGACCGCGTCGGCGCGGTACGGGTTGCGCTCCTGGTCGGGGCGGTCGGCGCGCAGCACCGTGCCCATGTAACTGGCCAGATCGCGCAACTCGGGTTCGCAGGCGTGCCAGATCTGCTGGCCGAGACGCTTCGCGAACATCTGGCCCTCGACCTCGCTCTCATCGACGAGCGTCAGCGACTGCCAGTCGGTCGCCGCCAGCGTGCGGATGGCCTCGGCGCGCGGCCTCAGCTCCTTCGTGACGCGTTCGGCCAGCGCCGTGTCGAACGCCTGGTGCAGCGCGGGCAGCGCGCGGCGCAGCTCGAAGCGGGCGCTGTTGAGCAGCTCGCGCTCGCTGCCGCTCTGATGCGCCTGCGGCACCGTTCCCATCGTGTCCGAAAGCTCGCGCGCGACCTCGATCAGGGTCGCCCGGATCTGGCTCATGGCGGCGTCGAGCGCTACGCGCACTCGCGGTTCGATGGGGGTCATCTCGGACACAGGGGGCATGCGTGGCGCCGCTGCGGGCGTCGGGAGGATCAGCCTAACGCGCGACCGCCCAGTATGGCGCCAAAAATTGGCGGCCAAACCCGGTGCTGCTCCGGGCTTCGCCGGGGCCGCCGCCGCCGAATCGCTACTTGCGCAAGCTGTCGCGGATCTCGCGCAGCAGCAGCACGTCTTCCGGCGTGGCGGCCGGCGGCGGGGTGATCGTCGCGTTCAGCTTGAGCCGGTTGATCTGCTTGATCATCATGAAGATGATGAACGCCAGGATGATGAAGTTGATCAGCACCGTGATGAAGTTGCCGTAGGCGAACAGCGGCACGCCGGCCTTGGTGAGCGCCTCGTAGGTCATCGGCCCGTTGTAGCTGGCCGGCGGCGCGGCGAGCATCACGAAGTAGTTCGAGAAGTCGAGGCCGCCGAGAATGCGGCCGACGATCGGCATGATCAGATCCTTCACGATCGAGTCGACGATCTTGCCGAAGGCGGCGCCGATGATCACGCCGACGGCCAGGTCGACGACGTTGCCCTTCAGGGCGAATTCCTTGAACTCGGACGAGAACGACATGGCGGGCTCCTGGGGATGGCGAGGCGGGCGGCCCGCGCAGTATTCCGGAGGAGCGCATCAAGTCAAGCGCCTTGACACGTCCGCTAGAATCGCGGGTTGACCCTGAACAGATGGTTTTTGCCTCGAGGACATCCATGAGTGAGCAGCAGATCGACAGCAGCAAGCGCACCTGGATCATCGCGTCCAGCTGCGCCGGCGTTGTCGGCACGGGGGCCGCGGCCGTCCCGTTCGTGGCCAGCTTCCAGCCCTCGGAGCGCGCACGCGCCGCGGGCGCCGCGGTCGAGGCCGACATCGGCGGGCTGAAGCCGGGCGAGAAGATGACGGTCGAATGGCGCGGCAAGCCGGTGTGGATCGTGCGGCGCACGCCCGAGCAGCTCGCCGGGCTGCCCAAGGTCGACGCGCTACTCGCCGACCCGCTGTCCAAGCGCACCAACTTCGCGACCACGCCCGAATACGCCCGCAACGACTTCCGCGCGATCAAGCAGGAGTACCTCGTGGTCGTGGGCATCTGCTCGCACCTGGGCTGCTCGCCGATCGACAAGTTCACGCCGGGCGCGCAGCCCTCGCTGCCCGACAACTGGGCCGGCGGCTTTCTGTGCCCGTGCCACGGCTCGACGTTCGACATGTCGGGCCGCGTCTACAAGGACAAGCCCGCGCCCGACAACCTCGAGGTGCCGCCGTACATGTACCTGTCGGACACGCGGCTGCTGATCGGCGAGGACAAGGACAACAAGAAGGCCTGAGCGCGCGAGCAGCGCCGGGCGCGTCTCGCGCCCCGGGCACCCCAGACGGCACCCCAGGAGTAACCCACGATGGCCGAATACCAAGAAGCCCCGGCGAACGCGACGCAGGGGCAGAAGCTGCTGAACTGGGTCGACAACCGGTTCCCGCTGTCGAAGCTCTACAACGAGCACATGGGCGAGTACTACGCGCCGAAGAACTTCAACTTCTGGTACGTCTTCGGCTCGCTGGCGATGCTGGTGCTGGTGATCCAGATCGTCACCGGCATCTTCCTGACGATGAACTACAAGCCCGACGCGGCCAAGGCCTTCGAGTCGGTCGAGTACATCATGCGCGACGTGCCGGGCGGCTGGATCATCCGCTACATGCACTCGACGGGCGCGAGCGCGTTCTTCATCGTCGTCTACCTGCACATGTTCCGCGGCCTGTTGTACGGCAGCTACCGCAAGCCGCGCGAGCTGGTGTGGCTGTTCGGCTGCGGCATCTTCCTGTGCCTGATGGCCGAGGCGTTCATGGGCTACCTGCTGCCGTGGGGCCAGATGAGCTACTGGGGCGCGCAGGTGATCATCAACCTGTTCGCCGCGGTGCCGTTCATCGGCAACGATTTGGCGCTGCTGATCCGCGGCGACTTCGTGGTCGGCGACGCGACGTTGAACCGCTTCTTCAGCTTCCACGTGATCGCGGTGCCGCTGGTACTGCTCGGGCTGGTGGCGGCGCACATCATCGCGCTGCACGAGGTCGGCTCCAACAACCCCGACGGCGTCGAGATCAAGGCCAAGAAGGACGCGAAGGGCCACCCGCTCGACGGCATTCCGTTCCACCCGTACTACACGGTGCACGACATCTACGCCGTCAGCATCTTCCTGCTGATCTTCAGCGCGGTGCTGTTCTTCGCGCCCACCGGTGGCGGCTACTTCCTCGAGTTCAACAACTTCATCGAAGCGAACCCGCTGAAGACGCCGCCGCACATCGCGCCGGTCTGGTACTTCACGCCGTTCTATTCGATGCTGCGCGCGACCACCGACCTGATGATCCACATCCTGTCGGCGATCGTCGCGATCGGCGCGGTGCTGGCGATCGTGCGCGGCGGGTTCGGCGCGACCGGCAAGCTGGTGCTCGCGATCCTCGCGATCGTCGCGGTCGCGCTGCTGAACTACTTCGACGCCAAGTTCTGGGGCGTCGTCGTGATGGGCGGCGCGGTCATCATCCTGTTCTTCCTGCCGTGGCTCGACCGCAGCCTGGCCAAGTCGATCCGCTACCGGCCCGACTGGCACAAGATCCTGTACGGCATCTTCGTGTTCTTCTTCCTCGTGCTCGGCTACCTCGGCTCGCAGCCGCCGTCGGACACCGGCAACCTCGTCTCGCAGATCGGCACGCTCGTGTACTTCGGTTTCTTCCTGCTGATGCCGTGGTGGAGCCGCCTGGGTACGTTCAAGCCGGTGCCCGAGCGCGTGACCTTCGCCGCCCATTGAGCCGACGCAACGATCGGAGCACCCCCACCATGAAGAGACTCTTTCTTTCGCTGCTGCTGTCGCTCGGCTGCATCGCCGGCGCCTCGGCCAACGAGGGCGGCTACGCCTGGGACAAGTTCCCGACCGACAAGATGTCGGACATGGCCGCGCTGCAGCACGGCGCCAAGCTGTTCGTCAACTACTGCCTGAACTGCCACTCGGCCACGTACATGCGCTACAACCGCCTGCGCGACATCGGCCTGTCCGACGACGAGATCAAGAAGAACCTGCTGTTCGCGACCGAGAAGGTCGGCGACACGATGAAGGTCTCGCTCGACCCGAAGCAGGCGAAAGATTGGCTCGCCGCCGCGCCGCCCGACCTGAGCCTGATCGCGCGCTCGCGCGCCGACATCGGCAAGGGCAGCGGCGCCGACTACCTCTACACCTACCTGCGCACCTTCTATCGCGACGACACCAAGGCGACCGGCTGGAACAACATGGCCTTCCCCGACGTGGCGATGCCCAACGTGCTGTGGGAACTGCAGGGCCCGCGCGTCGCCAAGTTCGTCGACGAGAAGGACCACCACGACCCGAGCAAGACCGTGCACGTGTTCGAGGGCTTCGAGCAGGTCGCGCCGGGCAAGCTCGACGAGCGCGGCTACGACGAGGCCGTGGGCGACCTCGTCGCGTTCATGCAGTGGATGGGCGAGCCCGCGCAGGGCAAGCGGGTGCAGATCGGCGTATGGGTGCTGCTCTTCCTCAGCGTGCTCACCGTCTTCACCTGGCGCCTCAATGCCTCGTACTGGAGAGACGTGAAGTGACGTTTCTGCGGCCGGCCGGCCGGGCCGACCGCCGCGCTTCGCGCTCTCCGAATCGCCGCACCGACCCCGGTGCGGCCCGACCCAAGGATCTGCTGCCATGATGGTGCTCTACTCCGGAACGACCGACCCCTACTCGCACCGCTGCCGCTTTGTGCTGTTCGAGAAGGGCATGGACTTCGAGATCCGCGACGTCGATCTGTTCGCCAAGCCCGAAGACATCGCGTTGATGAACCCGTACAACGAGGTGCCGATCCTGGTCGAGCGCGACCTGATCCTGTACGAGTCGCACATCATCAACGAGTACATCGACGAGCGCTTCCCGCACCCGCAGCTGATGCCGGGCGACCCGGTGGCGCGCGCGCGCGTGCGCCTGTTCCTGTTCAACTTCGAGAAGGAGCTGTTCGCGCACGTCAACATGCTCGAGTCGCGCGGCATGAAGGGCACCGACAAGCAGCTCGAAAAGGCGCGCTCGCAGATCCGCGACCGGCTCACGCAGCTCGCGCCGATCTTCCTGAAGAACAAGTACATGCTCGGCGACGACTTCTCGATGCTCGACGTCGCGATCGCGCCGCTCTTGTGGCGGCTCGACTACTACGGCATCGACATGTCGAAGAACGCGGTGCCGCTGCTGAAGTACGCCGAGCGCATCTTCTCGCGCCCGGCCTACATCGAAGCGCTGACGCCGTCCGAGAAGGTGATGCGCAAGTAGGCTTCGCGGCCATGAGTTCACCCCCGATCGCGCCGGCCACGGCCGGGTCATCGACCCGGCCGTACCTGATCCGTGCGCTGCACGACTGGTGCACCGACAACGGCTTCACGCCGTACGTCGCGGTGTTCGTCGACGCCGGCGTGCGGGTGCCGGCCGAGTACGTGAAGAACAACGAGATCGTGCTCAACGTCGGCTTCGAGGCCACCAGCGGCCTGAAGCTCGGCAACGAGACGATCGAGTTCAAGGCGCGGTTCGGCGGCAGCTCGCGCGAGATCATCGTGCCGGTCGACCACGTGATCGCGATCTATGCGCGCGAGAACGGCCAAGGCATGGCGTTTCCGATGCCGGCCGAAGGGCAGGGCGCCGCCCCACCCGCCGCGGCCGCACCGCTGGCGATCGGGCCGCGCGCCGCGCCGCGCCTGGCGCTGACCGACGCCCCGCCACCGCCGAAGGCCGACGCCAGCGACGCGCCGGCCGATCCGCCGCCGGAGCCGCCGCCCGGTGGGCCGCGCCCCTCGCTGAAGCGCGTCAAGTAGCGCGCCGCGCCGCGACCGGATACATTTTCTGCGCGCGGCAGCACCCGCTGCTGCCGCCGCGCCGGCTTAGCTCAGTTGGTAGAGCACCCGCCTTGTAAGCGGAAGGTCATCAGTTCGATTCCGATAGCCGGCACCACGGGATTCGCCGCGTCAGCGCAGCACCACGTACATCGCCTCCGCGGGGAAGCGGAACGCCACCTGCTTGTCCGAGCGCGTGAGCGGCACGGTGCCGGCGGGCATGCCGTTCATGTCGAGCACCGTCGCGGTCGTCAGCGCGGGGTTGCGGATCGTCACCTCGAGCCGCGCGCGCTCGACCTGCCACGGCCCCTGGCCGGTCGCGCGGATCACCATGCCGTCGATCGCGGGCTGGCCGGGCCGCTCGATGCGCGCGGGCGCCTGGGCCCAGCCGGTCGGCCGGCTCTGCGTGCCGTACTGCACCAGCACGCGGCCCGAGCGCGCGAGCGGCTGGTCGTCGAGCGAGACGGCGAGCGCGCTGCCGAACGCGTTGCCCGACGCGAAGCGCACGTCGGTGAACTCGTGCGCCGCGGTCTGCGCGAAGTGCGCCGCGACGCCTTGCGCCATCGGCGTGTCGATGCGGCACCAGCCTTGCGTCGGGTTCATCAGCACATCGCCGGTGTTCGCGCGGATCGTGCCCGGTGGCGCGGCGGGGCCAGCCGGGCCGAGCGTCGTGCGGGCCGCGCCGGTGCCGCCGAACGCCACGCGCACCGGGCCGCGCAGGAAGGTCGAGGCCGTCACCGGGCCGGATGCCGGGCCCGCCGCGACGTTGCGTTGCGCGTCGCGGTTCGGGTCGAAGCTGGTCGCCTCGGTCAGCGCCGGCGGCTGGCGTTCCCACAGCGCCTGCAGCGGTCGAACCTCGTCGAGCGCGACGGCGCCGCGTCGCAGGTCGCCGCGGCGGTACATCAGCGCGGCGGCCGGGAAGGTGCCGAGCACGTCGGGGTCGTTGTAGGTCCACTTGGGCAGGAACGGCAGAACGTTGTTCGGCCCGCGCGGCGCGGCCCAGCCCTCGTCGCCATTGGTGAACCAGTAGTAGCCGGCCACGCCGTTCAGCGAGGCGTAGGCCGCGATCAGAAACGGCCCCTCGGCGCCGTAGCCGTTCGGCGCGACCCAGCCGCCCTCGGTCACGAGCATCGGCCGGCCGGCGCTCTGGCGCAGCGCGATCGGCAGCGTCCACGGCTTGCGCAGCACGCTGTCGCTGGTGAAGCGGT
Source organism: Burkholderiaceae bacterium (assembly GCA_035554275.1). Classification (GTDB taxonomy): domain Bacteria; phylum Pseudomonadota; class Gammaproteobacteria; order Burkholderiales; family Burkholderiaceae_C; genus LMDS01. The sequence continues at coordinate 1,840 of DATMIN010000074.1, read as the reverse complement.
CGCCGTCCTGGATCGCCCAGCCGTTGTTCGGGCCCTCGTGCAGCCCGCCGGTGTAGACGTTGGTGGCGTCGACGTCGGCGGCGCCGTAGCTCCAGCGCTCGGCGTCGCCGAGGCGCTCGTTGCTCGCGGTCCTCCAGTTGCCGGCGTTGATCAGCGCGCGCACGCCGAGTTCGTTGCGCAGGTACTCGACGGTGCGGCGGTTGAACTCGCGCATCGTGGTCGCGTAGAACTCGGTCTGGTCGGCCAGGCGTCGCGCGTGGCCGCCGCTGCCGGCCTGCGTCAGCTCCCAGGTTTCGGCCAAGGCGAGGCGGCCGGTGTCGGGCCGGTCGGCCGCGGCACGGTCGCCCTGCCAGGCGGCGAGCGCCGCATCGATCGAGCCGTGCTTGCCAACCGCGAAACGCGCGAACAGCACCTCGAGCGCCTCGCGCTGCGCGCCCTTGATCGTGCCGACGGTCCAGAACAGCAGGCTGTCCTCGTTCTGCAGCTGCAGCACCGCAAGCGCCGGGTCCTGCGCGAGCGCGATGCCGGTGTACGGGTTCTTCTCGGTCAGCAGCTTCTTCAGCCAGGCGCGGTAGCCGGCCTGCAGTGTCGCGTCGAAGAACAGCAGGCCCCAGGCCTGCTGGCCGGCGCCGCCGGGGATGTTCCACGCGTTCGAGAGCTTCAGCGCCGCGGCCCAGTACGGCGACAGCGTCGTGTAGATGCCCTCGCGCTTCATCGCCGCGACGGTGCGCCAGATGCCGTCGCGCTCGGCCTCGTTGATGTCGGTCAGCGCGGCGTTCGGCTGCGCGGCGAGGTCGGGGCTGAGCTGGCGGTGCAGCCGGACCATGTTGACGCCGCGCTTGGCGAGGAAGCGTGCATGACGCGCGAGGTCGGGCGCGTTCGATCCGGCCGGCGGCGCGGCGCCGCGGCCGACATCGGTGTTGACGGCCCACAAGCGCAGCGGCTGGCCGTCGCCACGCACGAAGCCGCCGTCGGCGCCGACGCGCACGAAGCCGCTTGCGCCGGCGACCTTCTCGTTCAGCGCGCGCAGGTCGAGCAGCGCGTCGGGGCTGAAGGTGTCGCGCGCCGGCTCGAAGCGCCAGGTGTCGAGCGGCGCCGTGGTGGCGGCCGGGGGCGGCATCTGCGCCTGCGCCCGCGGCGCCTCGTCGGCGCCGAGCAGCAGCGCGGCGGCGAACACCGGCGCCACGAGCGCCGCGCCGATCCGCGGCAGCTTCACCCCGACTGCACCTTCACGCGGATCGTGTCGACCGACCAGCCGGCGTCGCGCAGCCGCTCTTCCAGGCGCGGCTGCAACTGGCGCAGCTTGGCCGCGACCGCTGCGTTCGCGGCCAGCAGCGACCAGCCGGCCTCGTCGACCGGGCCGGGGCGCACGTGCGGCTCGAGCGTGGCCGGCAGCGCCGGGCGGATCGCCTCGAAGCGCGCCTTCGATTCGTGCAGCAGCGACTGCAACCGCGCCAGCGGCGCGCTTTGCGCGAGCGCCTGCGCGACGCGCAGCGCGTCGGGCGTGACCGGCGTCGGCCGGCTGCCGGGGGGCGGGTACTTCATCGGCGAAGTGTAGCGACGGGCCCGCGGCCGGCACTCTGGAGGTGCGCGGCCGAGGACGGAATGCTAAAGTTCAGCGCTTTGGCTGCGGGCCTCACCGGGGAAACCTTGATTTGCGGCGCTCGCAGCCGCACCTGCAGCGTTCCGCCCGCGGCGGTGTCCCGCCGAACCCTTCGATCGGCGCTGCGGCGGCGCCCGCTGCTCTTCGCCCTCAATCCTGACGCCGCATGTTGCCCAAGCTTCTCACTTCGATTTTCGGCAGCCGCAACGACCGCCTGCTGAAGCAGTACCGCCAGGT
>DATMIN010000073.1:0-3284 GCA_035554275.1 Burkholderiaceae bacterium | reverse complement strand
GGAGGGCAACGACACCGTGGTGCGCCTCGTGCGCCGCTACTGGGACGTGCTCGGCCAGCCGCAGCGCCACGTCATCATCAGCCGGCGCAACGCGTATCACGGCTCGACGATGGCCGGCGCGTCGCTCGGCGGCATGAGCGGCATGCACGAACAGGGCGGGCTGCCGATCCCGGGCATCGTGCACATCGAGCAGCCGTTCTGGTTCGAGCTGGGCCGCGCCATGAGCCGCGACGAGTTCGGCCTGACCGCTGCGCGCTGGCTCGAAGACAGAATCACCGAAGTTGGCGCCGCGAACGTCGCCGCGTTCATCGGCGAGCCGGTGCAGGGCGCCGGCGGCGTGATCGTGCCGCCCGACACCTACTGGCCCGAGATCCAGCGCATCTGCGACAAGCACGGCATCCTGCTCGTCTCCGACGAAGTGATCTGCGGCTTCGGCCGCACCGGCCACTGGTTCGGCTGCGAGCGCTTCGGCTTCCGGCCCGACCTGATGACGTTCGCGAAGGGCGTGACCTCGGGCTACGTGCCGATGGGCGGCGTGATGGTCGGCGAGCGCATCGCGCGCGTGCTGATCGATCAGGGCGGCGAGTTCAACCACGGCTTCACCTACTCGGGCCACCCGGTCGCGTGCGCGGTCGCGCTGGCGAACCTGCGGCTGGTGCGGCGCGGAGGGCTGGTCGAGCGCGTGCGCGACGACACCGGCCCTTACCTCGCGCAGCAGTTCGCTGCGCTCGCCGCGCACCCGCTCGTCGGCGAAGTGCAGACCTGCGGGCTGATGGGCGCGGTGCAGCTGGTGAAGGATCGGGCCAGCGGCACGCCCTTCCCCGCCGAGCTCGAGGTCGGCATGGTCTGCCGCGGCCATTGCTTCGGCAACGGGCTGATCATGCGGGCGGTCGGCGACCGGATGATCGTTGCGCCGCCGCTCGTGATCACGCGCGCGCAGATCGACGAGATGATGGCGTTGATCCGGCGCTGCCTCGACCTGACGCTGGCCGACGCGCGGCGCGCCGGCTGGTTGTAGCGGCGCGGTCATTCGCTAGACTCGCGCCTCCCCCGCCCGGCCCGACAATTGCGAGGCGCTTCGCCGCCCACCCTGCCCCTGCGCCATGAGCACCGACGCGTTCCTGCAGATCCGCGACATCGTCAAGGACTTCGGCGGCCACCAGGCCGTCAACCACGTCAGCGTCGACATCGCGCGCGGCGAGATCTTCGCGCTGCTCGGCTCGAGCGGCTGCGGCAAGACGACGCTGCTGCGCATGCTCGCCGGCTTCGAGACGCCGACCGCCGGCAGCATCGTGCTCGACGGCAAGGATCTCGCCGGCCTGCCGCCGTACGAGCGGCCGCTGAACATGATGTTCCAGAGCTACGCGCTCTTCCCGCACCTGAGCGTGCGCGACAACATCGCGTTCGGCCTGAAGCGCGACGCCCTGCCGGCGGCCGAGACCGAGGCGCGCGTCGATGCGATGCTCAAGCTCGTGCAGCTCGAGAAGTTTGGCGCGCGCAAGCCGCACCAGCTCTCGGGCGGCCAGCAGCAGCGCGTCGCGCTGGCGCGCAGCCTGGCGAAGAAGCCGCAGCTGCTGCTGCTCGACGAGCCGCTCGGTGCGCTCGACAAGAAGCTGCGCGAGGAGACGCAGATCGAGCTGGTCAACATCATCCGCGAGGTCGGCGTGACCTGCGTGATGGTGACGCACGACCAGGAAGAGGCGATGACGATGGCCTCGCGCATCGCGGTGATGAGCGAGGGCCGCTTCCTGCAGGTCGGGCGCCCGAGCGAGATCTACGAGACGCCGGCGAACCGCTTCGTCGCCGACTTCATCGGCAACGTCAACCTGATGGACGGCACGCTCGCGAAGGACGAGGTCGACCACGTACTGGTGCGCTGCGCCGACTGCATCCACTACGTTGGCCACGGCATCACCGGCACCGAGGGCATGCGCGTCACGGTGGCGCTGCGGCCGGAGAAGATCCGCCTGTCGCGTGAGAGGCCGGCCGCCGAAGCCGGCATGGCCGACGACAGCGGCACGCCGTTCAACGCGGTGCGCGGCACCGTCAAGGACATGGCCTACTTCGGCAGCTTCACGGTTTATCACCTCGTGCTCGCGAGCGGCGCACTGCTGAAGGTCAGCGTGGGCAACACCGAGCGTCACCCCGATCACGACATCCGCCACGGCGAAGCGGTGTGGGCGCACTGGTCGCCGACGGCGCAGGTCGTGCTGACGTCATGAGCGCGGCGAGCCGCTTCGCGCGCCGCGGCTGGGCCGTGATTGCGGTGCCGTACGCGTGGCTGCTGCTCGCGTTCCTGCTGCCGTTCCTGATCGTGCTGAAGATCAGTGTCTCGGAGATGGACATCGCGAGCGTGCAGGACGCGTTCACGTTCGAGAACGGCCGCCTCGCGCTGCACCTGAAGTTCGGCACCTACCAGCTGCTGTTCCACGACGAGCTGTACCTGCTCACGTACCTCGCGAGCCTGAAGTACGCGGCCGTCACGACCGTGCTGTGCCTGCTGATCGGTTATCCGTTCGCGTACTTCATGGCGCGCGCCCGGCCGACGATCCAGCCGGCGCTGCTGATGCTCGTGATGCTGCCGTTCTGGACCTCGTTCCTGCTGCGCGTCTACGCCTGGAAGGCGCTGCTGACCGAGGACGGCTGGGCCCACGAGTTCATCACATCGACCGGCCTCGACCGGCTGCTCGCCGCGGCCGGGTTGATCCCGGCGCCGGGGCAGCTGATGAACACGCCGTTCTCGCTCGTGCTCGGCATGACCTACACCTACCTGCCGTTCATGCTGCTGCCGCTGTACGCGAACCTCGCGAAGATGGACCTGCGGCTGCTCGAGGCGGCGAGCGATCTCGGCGCGACCGCGTGGGTCGCGTTCTGGAAGGTGACGGTGCCGCTGTCGAAGGCCGGCATCATCGCCGGCTCGATGCTGGTGTTCATCCCGTGTGTCGGCGAGTACGTGATCCCCGAGCTGCTCGGCGGCCCGCAGACGCAGATGATCGGCCGCACGCTGTGGGACGAGTTCTTCAGCAACAACGACTGGCCGATGGCATCGGCCGTCGCCGTCGTGATGGTGCTGCTGGTGATCGTCCCGCTCGCGCTGTTCAACAAGTACCAGGCTCAGGCCACGGAGCGGCGCCCATGAACGGCGCGGCAAGATTCAATCGCTGGTTCGGCCGCGGCTGGCTGTCGCTCGGGTACCTGTTCCTGTACCTGCCGATCGTCGCCCTCGTCGTCTTCTCGTTCAACGACTCCGCGGTGCCGAACGTCTGGAATCGCTTCACGTTGAA
>DATMIN010000072.1:0-3162 GCA_035554275.1 Burkholderiaceae bacterium | reverse complement strand
TCCTCGAGTTCGAGCGTTCGGGAGCCGACGCATGAGCGCCGCCCGACCGTTCAGGGTGCTCGGCCTGCAGCAGGTCGCGATCGGCGGGCCGAGCAAGGCGCGGCTGCGCGCGCTGTGGGTCGACCAGCTCGGCCTCGAGGTCACCGGCACGTTCCGCAGCGAGCGCGAGAACGTCGACGAAGACATCTGCGCGATCGGCCGCGGCGCGTTCAAGGTCGAGGTCGACCTGATGGAGCCGATCGACCCTGCGGCCAAACCCGCGGTGCACACCACGCCGCTGAACCACATCGGGCTGTGGATCGACGATCTGCCGGCGGCCGTCGATTGGCTGACCGCGAACGGCGTGCGCTTCGCGCCCGGAGGAATCCGCCGCGGTGCGGCCGGCCACGACGTGTGCTTCATGCACCCGAAGGGCAACGAGGCGTTTCCGATCGGCGGCGAGGGCGTGCTGATCGAGCTGGTGCAGGCGCCGCCCGAGGTGATCGGCGCGATGCGCTGAGCGTGCCGGCGCTACAGTGGCGTTGACGCCACCACGGGCAGTGCCACGATGACGATTCGCGAAATCCTGAAGATGGGCGACCCGCGCCTGCTGCGCATCGCGCAGCCGGTGCGCGCCTTCGACACGCCCGAGTTGCACGCGCTGATCGGCGACCTGTTCGAGACGATGCGCTCGGTCGGCGGCGCGGGGCTGGCCGCGCCGCAGATCGGCGTCGACCTCGCGGTGGTGATCTTCGGCTTCCCGAAGCAGAACCAGCGCTACCCCGACGCGCCGCCGGTGCCCGAGACGGTGCTGATCAACCCGACGATCACGCCGCTCGGCGATGCGATGGAAGAGGGCTGGGAAGGGTGCCTGTCGGTGCCGGGGCTGCGCGGCGTCGTGCCAAGGGTCGCGCGCATCCGCTACACCGGCTTCGACGCGCAGGGCGTGCCGATCGACCGCGAGGCCGAGGGCTTCCACGCCCGCGTGGTGCAGCACGAGTGCGATCACCTGATCGGCACGCTCTACCCGATGCGCGTGCGCGACTTCACGCGCTTCGGCTTCACGAGCGTGCTGTTTCCGGAACTTTCGCCGACCGACGACGATTGAGCCCGGCGCGCCGGGCGTCAAGATCGTGAGCGGGTGTTTCTCCTACGCCGGCGAGGTCGGCCGGATGATCGCCGCGCGCGTTGTGCAAAGGGAGCATCGCGTCAGCGGTGCGGCGCGGCGCGGCACAGGAGACAACAACATGATTTCGATGCGACGACACTTTTTCGCGGCCGGCGCGTTCGCGCGCATCGCGACCTTGGCCTGCGCGCTCGGCGGCTTCGGCGCCCTGGCGCAGGCCCAGGCGCCCGACGCCGACCCGCCCGGCCGCGTCGCGCGCGTGGCCGAGGTCAACGGCACCGTCTGGGTCTACAGCCCCGACGCCAACGAATGGATCGCCGCGGTGCGCAACCAGCCGCTGACGAGCGGGGACCGCATCGCGACCGACACCGGCGCGCGCGCCGAGTTGCAGGTCGGCTCGACGAGCCTGCGCATCGATGCGGCGAGCGAGCTCGAGATCGCACAGCTCGACGACGAGCGCGCCTCGCTGGTGCTGATCGACGGCCGCGTGATCGCGCGCGTGCGCGACCTGAACGGCGCCGGCGAACTCGACCTGTCGACCGACGAGGGCCGCTTCGTCGCGCTCAGCGCCGGCACGTATCGCGTCGATCGGCGCGACGGCCGCAGCGCCCTCAGCGTCTACGCCGGCCAGGCGCGCTACGAAGGCCCGAACAGCGGCCTGCCGCTGGGCGCCGGCCAGGGGGCAGAGTTCTGGATCGATTCCGCCGGCGTCGCGCAGTATTCGACGCTGAACCCGATCAACGATGCGTTCACCGCCTGGAGCCGCGACCGCGACGGCCGCTACCTCGGCAGCGTCGCGCAGCGCTATGTCTCGCCCGAGATGACCGGCGCGGCCGAACTCGACGCCTACGGCCGCTGGGAGCAGACGCCCGACTACGGCGCCGTCTGGTATCCGACCGCGGTGGCGGTCGACTGGGCGCCGTACAGCCAGGGCCACTGGGCCTGGGTGCGGCCGTGGGGCTGGACCTGGGTCGACGATGCGCCGTGGGGCTTCGCGCCGTTCCACTACGGCCGCTGGGTCCATTACCGCGAGCGCTGGTGCTGGACGCCGGGCACGCGCGTGCACCGGCCGGTGTATGCGCCGGCGCTGGTGGCGTGGGTCGGCGGGCCGCGCGCGAGCGTGTCGATCGGCATCGGCAGCGGGCCGGCGGTCGGCTGGTTCCCGCTCGGGCCGCGCGAGGTCTACGTGCCGAGCTACCGCGTCAGCCCGCGCTATGCGCGCAACCTGAACATCACCAACGTGACGAACGCGACGCAGATCACCAACGTCTTCAACAACCCGCAGGGCCCGCGCGAATTCCAGAACCGCAACGCACCGCGCGGCCTGACCGTCGTGCCCGCCGGCGTGCTGACCGAGCGCCGCCCGGTGGCGCCGGCCGCCGCGCAATATCGGCAGGCGCCGTGGGCGCGCGAGATCGCCGCGCAGCCGGGCCGCACCACCGCGATGGTGGCGCCGCAGGTCAGCACACCGTCGCTGGCGCCGCGCAATACCGATCCGCGCAACGTGCGGCCGCCACCGGGTCAGGGCGAGCGCCGCGGCTTCGCCGGCCGCGAGGGTGGTGGCCCGCCGGATCGCAACGCGGGCGAGCCGCGTGATCGTCGTGGCTCGCCGGGCGAACCGCAGCGCCGCGATGCGCCGGGGATGGTGCGCCCGCCGACCGCGATGACGCCGGCGCCGGGTCCCACGGCGCAGCCGATGGCGCCGATGGCGACGCCGAACGCCGGGCAGATGCCCGCGCCGCGCCCGCCGATCGCGCAGGGCGAGCCGCGTCGGCCCGATGTTGGCAATGGCCCGGATCGTCGCTTCGACCGCGACAACAACAACGGCAATGCCGATCGCCGCGGCTTCGAGCAGCGCCCGGGCTTCGAGCAGCGCCCCGGCATGCCGCCGCGCGGTGGTCAGCGCGACGCCGATCAGCGGCAGCCGCAGCAAGCCGCGCCGGCCGCGCCGCAGATCGCACCGGCACCGGCACCCGCGCCGGTGCAGCAGGCCCGCCCGGCCGCGGCGCCGGCGCCGCAGCCCGAAGCGCCGACGATGCGTTCGATGCCCGTGCGCC